>JAYUFA010000233.1:0-5489 GCA_043738925.1 Actinomycetota bacterium | reverse complement strand
ATCCTGGCCTGTCGCGCTGCGGTTACGGGTGTGTCGAGCAGCAGGGGCGTACGCAGCGTGCTGTCGCGGCCGGGGTCATCGCCACGCCACCCGGCATGCCCATCGCCGAGCGTCTCGCCGAACTCCAGCGCGAGTTCCGGGCGCTGTTGGTCGAGCTGGCGCCGAACGAGGTGGCCATTGAGCGGGTGCTGTTCCAGGTGAACGTCCGCACGGCCATGTCGGTCGGTCAGGCCAGCGGCGTACTGATGGCCGAGGCGGTGAATGCCGGTTGTCCGGTCACCGAGTACAGCCCGAACGAGGTCAAACAAGCGGTCGCCGGATGGGGTGCTGCATCGAAGGAGCAGGTCGAACGCATGGTGCAGACGCTCCTCGGCATCGATCATCCGCTGCGGCCTGTCGATGCGTCCGACGCGATCGCCATTGCGTTGTGCCACCTTGCACGTCGCTCGCGGGTGCCGCGCGATCTAGCGTCGGCTCCGTCTCATCAACGCGTGAGCGCGCACCGCCGGGCCGCGAAAGGAGTCTGATCATGATTGGTTCGTTGCGTGGTCGCCTGCTTGATCGCAGTTTTGGCGAGGTGTTGATCGAGGTCGGCGGTGTTGGCTATCTCGTGACGGTAACGCCGGATACATC
The DNA here is from genome assembly GCA_043738925.1 of Actinomycetota bacterium. GTDB lineage: Bacteria > Actinomycetota > Acidimicrobiia > Acidimicrobiales > WLNW01 > WLNW01. Next base: position 4,856 of record JAYUFA010000233.1, on the reverse strand, counting down.
GATCGATCTCGGCGAGGTCGGCCGTGAGGTCTTCGCGCACATCCATCATCATGTGCGTGAGGATGCCGTCACGCTATATGGCTTCGTCAGCATCGAAGATCGGCGCTGTTTCGAGGCGCTCATCGGTGCCCATGGTGTCGGGCCGTCGCTCGCGCTCGCCATCTTGTCGGTGCACTCACCCTCGCAGCTGCGTCTCGCGTTGGCATCCGACGATGTTGCAGCGCTGTGCCTCGTGCCTGGCGTCGGCAAGAAGACTGCGACACGCTTGTTGATCGAGCTGAAGTCGAAGCTCGACCTCCCCGACGTCATCGACCTCACCGTGCTCGCAGACACTTCCACTCGTCGTACCGGTGCGCCCGGGTCGACTTCGTTCACCTCGCACGCCATGGCCGACGTGCGCGATGCGCTCGCGGGGCTGGGCTATGACAATGACGAGATTCGCGACGTCTTGACGCGGCTGCCGTTCGACACCTCCGCCGATGACGCGTCCGCTCCTGATCTGCATCTCGACGCCGCGGGTCTCGTGCGTCAGGCACTCAAGCTGCTCGCGGTGCGGTCGTGAGAAACGAGTTGCTCTCGCCCGACCCCTCGCCGGGCGATCCTGTCGAGGTCGAGGTCGGGCTTCGACCGCGCACGCTGAGCGACTTCGTGGGCCAACGCGAGCTGAAGGACAAGCTCGGTGTGATCCTCGGCGCCGCAAAGCTCCGCAGCCAGGCGGCCGATCATCTCCTCTTTGCCGGGCCGCCTGGTCTTGGCAAGACCACGCTCGCCCACATCATCGCCGTCGAGATGGATGCCGAGCTGGTGGTCACGTCAGGCCCCGCGCTTGAACGCGCCGGCGACCTTGCCGCCATCCTCACCAAGCTCGAAGACGGCGACGTGTTGTTCATCGACGAGATTCACCGTCTGCCGCGGGCGGTTGAAGAGGTGCTGTACCCAGCGATGGAGGACTTCCAGCTCGACCTGGTGCTCGGCAAGGGCCCGGCGGCGCGATCGTTGCGCCTCGATCTGCCCCGCTTCACGCTTGTGGGTGCTACCACCCGCACTGGGCTCATCACGGGTCCACTGCGCGATCGCTTTGGCCTCGTCGAACGGCTCGACTACTACGAGGCCGCTGATCTCGAATCGATCGTGGAACGCGCTGCTCGCATCCTCGGGGTACGCGTCGATACCGAGGGCGCGTTCGAGATCGCGAAGCGTTCCCGCGGCACGCCGCGCATCGCCAATCGTCTCCTGCGCCAGGTGCGCGACTTCGCTGAAGTGCACCGCGACGGTGTGGTCGACGCGCTGATAGCGCGCGAAGGTCTCACGTTCTTCGGCGTCGACAACCTCGGCCTCGACAAGCAGACCCGCGCCATCATCCACTCGCTGTGCACGCTGTTCTCCGGCGGCCCCGTCGGGCTTTCCACGCTCGCGATCAGCGTGAGCGAGCCCACCGAGACCGTCGAGGACGTCTACGAACCCTTCCTCATTCAGCAAGGGTTGCTCATGCGCACCCCCCGGGGTCGCGTCGCCACGATGGCCGCATGGCAGCACCTCGGCCTCCTACCGCCCACGACCGCGGCCGACGAGTCGTTGCCCCCTGGCCTCTTTGACTGATGCATTGACGGATTGCCTGAACGCGTTGACGGCCGCGCCGTAACGGTCGGGTCGTGGTCGGTTGTTGTTCGTTTACCGCCCAACCCTCCATGCGCGTTCGGAAAACGACGCGACGAACCTCAACCTCAATCGGCCAAGCGGACGCACCCTAAAACAGCCCGACCCTGGTGAAGGCCCGTGAAGGTCACGAAGGAGGTCCGCAGCGAGGTCTACGCTCGGCCCCTGGTTGCCGATTCAGGGAGCGTCGTGGGTCGGAGGGACGAACGTCAAACGGCACAAGCAGCGGCCGCGACCGAACAGCAATGGCTCGCCGTAAACGCGCGGGCAGAGTTGGCCGTCACGAGCTATCGCTATTCGCTTCTCGAAGGCAGCGTCGCGTCGCACGAGATCCCGGGCGTCATGCTGAAGGCCGGCGAGGTTGCTCGCATGGCGGTCAACGACGTCATCTTCTTCGAGCCACGACGACCACCCACGCAATGGGTGAACCAAGGTGTCAGCATCCGCATCGCCAAGGGTGTCTACTGGCGCACCGGCGCCGGGCAAACGATCCGACGCCCCGACGAACTCACCGCGATCGATACCGGCATGTTCGTCATCACCAACAAGCGATGCCTGTTCGTCGGACCGAAGCGAACCGTCGAGTGGCAGTACGCCAAGCTCGTCGGCTACACCCTCGACGGATTGCCCGGCACAGCGATCTTCAACGTGTCGAACCGCCAGAAGGCGAGCGGCGTCGCGTACGGCGCATCGATGGAAGTTCCCATCGAATCCGTCATCGCCGCAGCCATCGCACGCTTCCAAAGCAGCGAGGTCCACACCGCCCTCGTCGAAACGCTCCGACGCGACGCCGTCACTGCGCTGTCAGCAGCGCGCCAACCAATCCCCACAGACCTGAATCCGGCGGCGAACGCACTGAGCCCCTCGCCGCCGCCCTCACCCCCGCCACTGGCCCGACCCGCGGCGTGGCACCCCGACCCGTCCGGCCGCCACCAATTCCGCTACTTCGACGGCACCGCGTGGACGCAACATGTATCCAACCAAGGAGCTGTAACGAGCGACCCAGCGCAGTGAGCGGATGCGTGCAACCACAGCTCGCTGAGCGGCCTCGGAAAACATGGCAGATCGGCAGCTGGGCTCGGGGGCCTATCCGGCTTCAATCGCGCGTCGCAGTTCGTCCCCCGAGGCAATGACGAGGGCATCGTCAGCGAGCTCACGAGGCAAGTGATGAACCATCGCTGCCGTTGGAACGCACGTCGGGCACCCGATGGGCAAAACCGCGAATCTCGCTCGACTCGCCACCTCGAACACCACATGCCAGATCGCTTTACCGCTGGCGTGGTTGATCATCAGTCCGCTCGCGGGGTCGTCCAGCCCGTAGACCTCAGCCTCGCCATCCTCGGTCGAGACCCGCGCCCAGTTGCCATCGCTGTCCACGATTAGGGGAGCGAGAATCAGCGACACCTCCGCGCCGTCACCAGCCGCAGCCTCGCCGTCACGAAAATTCTGAAGAATCACGTCAAAGGACACCCGCTCAGAATGTCGCATCTTCCGCCGGCCGTCGAGGGTGCCTCTCTATATCTATAGTTCGGAGCGACCTCCGAGGTGGGCTACCACCTGTTCGTGATGTGCACATCGTGGTTGGGGTTGGCCTTGCATAGCATTTCGACGATTCGCCGTAGGTCGTCCTCCGCCTGCGACGCGTTCTCTCCACCTGGTCGGGCGTAGTACACGACGATCGTGAGGCGTTTCAACAAGAAGAAGCCGCAACCCAGTATCGGGGGTAGATGTGGTGCGCAGCGCGAGACTTCGCCGGTGGTGACCGCATGGCCTTCTGACGAGGAACTCATCGAGCTGATTCCGACCGTGATGACCTACGCCGACGACGAGTTCGATCCGATGATCCGGGATCAGGCTCTGAAGCTGTATCTGTTCCTGCCAGTCACTTACCGCAGCCTGATGAACCGGTCGTCGCTGGAGGCGTTGCTCGGCGACGCGCGCCAAGCGGTCGGTCGTGATCCTAGGACGGGCGAGATCGTCAAGTCCGAGCACACTCGGTCCTGGCTTGGTGCGATGGGATACCTCGCCCTGATCGATCAGATGAGCAGCATGTTCGAGCTGCCGGCCGGTGACGGTTCCGCGTTCGAGCGCCTCCTTGCGTGGGAGGGGCTCCTCATGGCGGACGAAGCAACAGCGCTCTACGCCCTTCGGTGTGCGTTCGTGCACAACTACGGGCTCCTCAACGACAGGCGACAGGTTGCCGACCGCCATCTTGCGGACGTCGACCTCACGGAGGCTCAAGCAAGGAAGCGCGTCCGCAAAATGACCCTCACGCACCGGTTCGAGCTGAACATTGGCGACTCGACCGTCGTGAGCCTCAGTGACCGCCGGTTCTCGTACGACACCGACCCCCGCGTGCTGCCACCCACCCGCGTTGACCTCAGCGCCCTGAGCGACCACTGCGAGCGTCTCGTGGACGGGGTCCGATCACGCTACCTCGACGGCACCGGGATGACCATGAAGGCCGACATGGAGCTATCGGCGTTCGTGAGTTCGTTCTTCTTCCGGCACGGCGTGTTCTAGATCGGAGGATCGGACCACAGCATGTTCCTGCTCGTTGACTCAGCGCCTGAGTAGATCTAACGAGCGCGGCCAGTGCCCCGACATCACCCATCCGCCCCCTGACCGACGACACTTCCACACTCCTCATCTCTATTCCCGTCGTATCGTTGCTCGGTGCACATCGACGAGTTCGCGTACGAGCTGCCCGACGAGCTGATTGCTCAGCAGCCGGTCGAGCCGCGTGACGCGTCGCGGATGTTGGTCGATTTCGACGGTGCCGCTCTGCATCACCACACGCGCGATCTGGCGTCGTTCGTGCAACCGGGCGACGTGCTCGTCGTGAACGACACGCGTGTGCTGCCCGCTCGGCTGCGCTTCCGGCGTCCAACCGGGGGTGCGGGCGAACTCCTGTTGTTGGAGGAGCGCTCGCCGTCGACGTGGGAAGCGTTGGTGCGACCAAGTCGCAAGCTCCCCAACGGCTTGCGCGTGGTGTTCGGCCCCGACCTCGCCGTGACCTTCGGCGACGAACTTGGAGAAGGCCGTCGCATCGTCCATGTCGAGACTGATGATCTGTTGGCGGCGCTCGAAGTCCACGGCGAGATGCCGTTACCGCCCTACATCACGCATCGTCTCGACGATCCGGCGCGCTACCAAACGGTCTACGCAGACCGACCCGCATCTGCAGCTGCGCCGACCGC
>JAYUFA010000232.1:0-5493 GCA_043738925.1 Actinomycetota bacterium | reverse complement strand
CATACGCGAGCGTCAACACCTTGTGACCCGAGCATGCGCCACCGACCCGACCATCGAGATACACCATCGCGTCGATCAGCGTCTCCAACATCAACCGCAGCGACAACGTCGCCACCAACAACAGCCCCGCGTTCGCGACCAACATCGGGCCAACGAAGATCGCGTCGATCCGGTCAAGCGACCGCGATACCCGCACCACTGAAAGTGTCTCCTGGCTGGTCGAACAATACGGCGTCAGAGACCAACACCGTCGCAGTCCAAGGGCGTCTCAGGCGAAAACGCGACCTCCCCCACACCCAAGCAATCGGTGGATCGAGGCTCAGTGCCAACGACGACGGTCGATGTGGAACGAGCGGACGGGACCGACGACGCTGATCCGTTCGGGTCGTGACGGCACGATGCCTGCGCTAGTTTCAAGGCACCGACGACGTGAGGTGGCGACGATGACCCGAGTGGATCGGCGGCTGACCGCCGCGTTATTGACCGGTGCAGTGTTTGTCGTGGTCGCGCAAGCGTCGCCCGCGGCGGCCCATACCGGGCAGTCGACTGCGGGCCTGTGGACCGGACTGACCCACCCATTGGTAGGTGTCGATCACATCTTCGCGATGATCACCGTCGGTGTGCTGGCCGTGACTCTTGGCCGCCCGTTCCTCGCCCCCGGCTCATTCCTCGCAGCCATGAGCATCGGCGGCGCCCTCGGCATTGCCGGCATGCCGCTGCCCTTCGGCGAGACCGCGATTGCGCTGTCCGTCGTTGCTCTGGGGGCCGCGCTTGTGGCCGGGCGCGCGATGCAGCCGCAACTGGCGCTCGGGCTCGTTGCCCTGGCCGGTTTCGTACACGGCCATGCCCACGGGGTCGAGGCCCCCTCGGCGGCGCATCCGGCGATCTACGTGATCGGCTTCCTGGTCGCGACAGCGAGCCTTCACCTGTCGGGCGTCGGTGTCGGACTGAGTGTGACCAGTCGGCCCCGTACGCGTGCCACGCTCGGCGCGCTGGTCGTCGGTGCCGGTGTCGGGCTGGTTGCCGGGGTCATCTGATGGCGCTGCCGGTGCGCGGTCGCCGTGGCCTCTGCGTCTCGATGGTGTTGATGGCCCTGGCATTGCCGCTCGCTGCCTGCGAGCACGACCCCAGCCCGGGGAACAACCCGCCCAAGCCCATTTCGAGCGCGGAGTTGCGCAAACGCGGCTGCTGCTGACAGACCGCGCCGCGCGGTTCGCCGCACCCGGCTCCGGCGCCTAGGGTCGAGCCATGCGTGGCCGGAGCTGTGATGGCTGATCAAGCGACCTTCTCGGATCAAGCTGTTCCGTTCATGGACTCGATCTACGCGGCCGCAATGCGGCTCACGCGCAATCCGTCCGACGCCGAGGACCTGGTGCAAGAGACCTACCTCAAGGCCTACCGCGGCTTCGGAGGCTTCGAACAGGGCACGAACCTGCGGGCATGGCTCTATCGCATCTTGACGAACACGTTCATCAACACGTATCGGTCGAAGAAGCGCCGCCCTGACGAGACGCAGTTCGATGAGGTTGAAGACCTGTATCTCTACCGTCGGCTCGGTGGTCTCGAAGCCGCCACGGTCGGTCGCAGCGCCGAGGACGAGCTGATGGACTGGTTCAGCGAGGCCGAGGTCAAGAACGCACTTGAGGAGCTGCCGGAGCAGTTCCGGATGGCGGTTCTGCTCGCCGATGTCGAAGGATTTTCCTACAAGGAAATCGCCGAAATGCTCGACGTGCCGATTGGAACGGTCATGAGCCGGCTGCATCGGGGAAGAAAAGCCATGCAACGTTCGTTGTACGACTTCGCCGCAGTCCGGCGGCTTCTGCCCGACGACGCGGTCGCTCCCGAACGTCCGGTAGCGAGTTCCGCTGCTCGAGCGCGAAAAGGCAAAAGTGATGACTGATCCCTGCGAGCAAGCGCTTCACGAGCTCTATCACTTCCTCGATGGGGCACTGACCGACGAGCGCCGCACGCTGATCAGCAGCCATCTCGACGACTGCACCACCTGCCTCGGTGCGTTCGACTTCGAGACCGAGCTGCGCCACGTTGTCGCCGAACGCTGCCGCGAGAGCGTGCCCGACCACCTTCGGCTGCGCATCGCTGCGCTCATCCAGCACGAAACTCGATACGGCCCGGCTGAGTAGCGGGTAACAGCCGAGCGGGTACAGTGCACGTCATGGTCTCTCTCGGTGCGGTCGTCTGGCACTATTGGCTCTCGATTCCGCTCGCGGCGGGCGCCATCTTGTGGGTCATCTCTACGATCGTTGGCTACCTCATGAACGTCACGAAAACCCGGTACCCCAAGAACGAGCAGTAGCGCAGCACATGGCGGCTTCCATCGATTGGGATGTCGCGCGCCGGGTCGCCAACCGGGTCGGTGGACGCGAGCCGTTCGCGGGTTCGTATCACGCGGCCTCGCTCGCGCCGGACTTCGAGGAGTTCACCGGGCAAGCCGAGAAACTCGTGGCGACCACGACCGGCTTGCGCTCGCTGGCCGGCCCCGCCCGGGCCAAGGTCGCGGATCGCGCAATGTGGGTCGACGCCAACCTGGCGTCTTTTCAGCGGTTGATGCGACCGCTGCTCGAAAGGCTCGGCCCGAAGGACGGTGAGGGTCGCTTGGCGCCGGTTGCGCGCCGCGTCAGCGGAGCCGAACTCGGCCTGATGCTCGGGTGGATGTCGACGCGAGTGCTCGGCCAATACGACTTGTTGGTGATCGAGGACGAGCGGCCAGAGGACCAAGACCTCGTCTACTACGTCGGCCCGAACGTGTTGGCCATCGAAAAGCGCTACGCGTTTGCGCCGCGTGAGTTCCGGCTGTGGCTGGCGCTGCACGAGGTCACGCACCGCGCCCAGTTCACCGGTATCTCGTGGTTGCGCGGCTACTTCCTTGGTCTCATTGACGAGTTGTTGTCCTCCGTCGAGCCCGATCCCCAGCGCCTGTTCGCCGCGATCAGCGACGTGATGGAGAAGCGGCGCTCCGGTCTGGACCCGCTCGCGAACGGCGGCATGGTGGGGCTTCTTGCCTCGCCCGAACAGCGGATCACCCTCGACAAGATCTCTGGGATGATGAGCCTGCTCGAAGGCCACGGCGACGTCACCATGAACCGCGCCGGCCATGGGCTCGTGCCGTCGGCTGATCGGTTCGCACGGGTACTACACAGCCGGCGCCAACAAAGCCGCGGCCTGATGCGGTTCCTGCAACGCCTCACGGGAATCGAGGCGAAGATTCAGCAGTATGCCGAGGGCGAAGCGTTCATCGAGGCGATCGAAGCCGCAGGCGGCGTCGATGTGATTCACCTTGCCTGGCAAGGCCCCGAGAACCTGCCGACCATCGGCGAGATCCGCACGCCGAGCCTGTGGCTCGAGCGGATGCAGGTCCCGGCCGGCGTCTGAAGCCGGTTCCGCAATGGCCTCGGCAGCGTTGCTCGGTCGCTGCACCTTTCCGTCACCTGGCACAGCTGTCACGTGCGCGGTTTCGGGCGGTGCCGATTCCTTGGCGCTGCTGGTGCTGGCGGTCGAGGCGGGTTGTGTGGTGACCGCCGTGCATGTCGATCACGGCTTGCGGCCCGAGTCGTCGGCCGAGGCCGATGTGGTCGCCGCTGCTGCGGACCGTTTCGGCGCACGATTCGAGGCTCGGCGGGTGGACCTCATCGCCGGTCCGAACCTGGAAGCGCGCGCCCGCGCCGCCCGGTACGCCGTGCTGCCGTCTGACGTTTGCACTGGCCACACCGCCGACGATCAGGCCGAGACCGTCCTGTTGCAGCTCATGCGCGGGGCGGGGTTGGCTGGGCTGGCCGCGATGCGCGTCGGGTTCCGGCACCCTCTGCTTGCCCTGCGACGTGGCGAGACCCGAAGCCTCTGCGCTTCGCTCGCCCTCACGCCGGTCGACGATCCAATGAACGCTGACCCGGCGTTTGCCCGGGTGCGGGTGAGGTCCGAGGTGCTGCCGCTGCTCGACGACATTGCGTTGCGCGACGTGGTGCCCGTGCTGGCGCGCAACGCGTTGCTTGCCGCTGAGGCCTGCGATGCGCTTGACGCGTGCAGCGATTTGATTGACGCGACCGACGTGGCCGCGTTGCAGCGGGCGCCCAGGCCACTTGCTCGCTGGGCGTTGCGGCGTTGGATCGTCGCTTCCACCGACATCGCGTATGCGCCCGACGCGGCGTCGATCGAGCGGGTGCTCGCGGTGGTCGACGGCGCGGTCCGAGCGACCGAAATCACCGGTGGTTTGCGTGTTGCTCGAACGGCCGGGCGGCTACGCATCGAGCAACGGGTCGCAGACCAACTAGCTTCATCTCCCGCATGGGACGCATCGACGAGCACTGCGGAAGAATTCTGATCACCGAGGAAGCGTTGCGCTCTCGGGTGCAATCGCTTGGCGCGGAGATCACCGCCGACTATGCGGGCCGAGCGCCCCTCTTGGTGGGTGTGCTCAAGGGCGCTGCCATCTTCGTCGGCGATCTGGCACGGGCCATCGATCTGCCGACCGAGTTCGACTTCATGGCCGTGTCGTCCTACGGCAATGCCACGAAGACCAGCGGTGTCGTGCGCATCGTCAAGGACCTCGACCTTGATCTCACGAATCGCGACGTGATCATCGTCGAGGACATCGTCGATAGTGGGCTCACGCTGAGCTATCTCCGCCGCTACCTCCAGGCTCGCAAACCGGCGAGTCTCGAAGTCTGCACGTTGCTCGTGCGCAGCGCGCGTGACGTCAACGCGCTCGACCTCAAGTACGTGGGGTTCCCCATCGCCGATGAATTCGTGATCGGCTACGGCCTCGATGTTGCCGAGCGGTATCGCAACCTGCCCTTCATCGCCGACTACTTGCCGTGACGGGGGAATAGCCTCCCGATCGCGGGTGCTGCATGGACGCCAACCATCACGACGAACAACTCTGAGGTTCCCGGTGACCAACAACAGTCACGATGCTGTGAAAGATCCCACGGCGATTGTGGTCGACAGGCCCCGTATCGAGCGTGCCGTGCGCGAGATCCTGATCGCGATCGGCGAAAACCCCGATCGTGACGGCCTGCTCGACACCCCGGCGCGTGTCGCCCGCATGTACGAAGAGGTGTGCTCGGGCCTTCGCGAAGATCCCGCCAAACACCTGCTGAAGATGTTCGAGGCCGACCACGACGAGATCGTGATGGTGCGCGATATCCCGCTGCACTCGCTGTGCGAACATCACCTGGTTCCCTTCATCGGCAAGGCGCACGTGGCCTATATCCCGAACACCAAGGGCCGCATCACCGGGTTGTCGAAGATCGCCCGGCTTGTCGATGGTTTCGCGCGTCGCCCCCAGGTACAAGAGCGTTTGACCCGTCAGGTAGCCGACGCGGTCGACCGCACGCTCGAACCACGAGGCGTGCTCGTCGTGATCGAAGCCGAGCACTTGTGCATGTCCATGCGGGGCGTGCAAAAGAGCGGGTCGTCCACCGTCACGTCAGCGGTGCACGGCGTGTTTCGCGATAACGCCGCCTCGCGGATGGAAGC
>JAYUFA010000231.1:0-2075 GCA_043738925.1 Actinomycetota bacterium | reverse complement strand
TTTGCCACAGCGACAGCAAGGTGTTGTCCGGCGCAACCGCGTATCCGCAGCCGGTGGTGCTTGGTCACGAAGGAGCAGGGATCGTCGAAGCGCTGGGGCCGGGTGTGACGACGGTCGCGGTGGGCGACGCAGTGGTGCTTCACACGCTTCGAGCGTGCGGTCGGTGCGCGGCGTGTGCGTCCGGCTTGCCCACTCGCTGCCGTGAGAGTCTCGGCGTGATCGACACGCCCTTCACTGTCGGCGGCCGTCACGCTTATCAGTTCGCCAACACATCGGTGTTCGTCGAGCGCACGGTTGTCGGCGCGGGCCAAGTGGTCCGCATCGGCGCCGACCTCGCTATGCCGATCGCTGCGCTGCTCGGCTGTGGCGTCATCACGGGATCGGGTGCGGTGTTCAACCGGGCACGGGTACGAGTCGGCGATTCTGTCGTGGTGATCGGCGTGGGCGGGGTCGGTCTGAATGCGGTGCAGGCCGCGCGCATCAGTGGCGCTTCGCGGATCGTCGCAGTCGACACGAACCCGGCGAAGTCGGCCATCGCCAGCGTGTTCGGCGCGACCGACTTCGTGCATGCGACCGATTCGTTGAAATCCGACGTGCGCGACATGCTGCACGGCGGCGCCGACCACGTGATCGTGTGCATCGGTGCCGCACCGCTTGTGTCACTTGCGGTCGATCTGCTCGCGCCCGGTGGGCAAGCGGTCATCGTCGGCTTTCCCGGAGGTGGCGCTCAGGCCGGTTTTGACATGGCGAACCTCTACCAGGACAAGTCGATTCTCGCGTGCCGGTACGGCTCGTCGAGTCCGCAACGTGATATTCCGCTACTTGCTCGGCTCTACGCTGAGGGCCGCCTGCTGCTCGACGAGCTCGTCACGCGAACGATGCCGCTCGAGCGCGTCGCCGACGCCTTCGCGGCGATGATGGATGGAACCACCGACGCGCGAACCGTGCTCACGTTGGTCTGATCAGCAAACAAATCGTTTGGGCACCCGAAGCCCGGCTGATCGACGACGACGCCGGGCTCGTGGTCGACTATCGGGCATCGAGCGACCAGGTGTCGATGTCGAGCCCCACCTGCTGGGCCGTGGCCTCGGGCACTCCGGCCTCGTCGGCGAAGATCGGCCACTTGCTGACTGCTTCGAGGACCTGTGCGACGATGTCGGTCGCGCCGGGAACGCGGAAGCGGTCGCCGACCTCGGCGACGTCGGTCCTCGTGATTCGCGTCGAGCGTCCGTTGACCGACATGAGGTGCTGGCGCGTCCACTTGCTCGACGGGGCGTGTGCGTGCGTGACGTCGTACGCGGGGGACATGGCCCACGCGCCATCGCGCGGCAACAGGAACGTGAAGTTCTTCGTGTGGTCGTCGCAGTTGGCCGCTGCGACGTTGAACACCATCCGCCGAAACGCTTCGGCGCGAGTGTCCGGACCCAGTCCCAGTTCCTCGATCTCGAGGAAGAGCTGCGCGTAGTCGTGCGCGCCGATCTGTCGATAGTCGAGTTGACCAAGCGCACAGAGGGTTTGGGTGTGGACCTTCTCGCCGTCCGGTGTGCGGTCGAAGCGGCGTGTCATGAAGTGGGCGCGTCCGCCCTCCTCGAGCAGGCGGCAGTCGGTCATCTCGATGCCGGCGGCCGTAGCCATGAGGTGATAGCCGTACTCGATCCGGCCGAAGTTCCCTGACGACCCGAGGTCGAGGTCGGCGCCCACCCCGTCCAGCTTCAAGAGCCACTGCTCGAAGCCCGGATCGGCGCCCACCTGACCGGATCGAAGCTCGCCCGTCGCGGGGTTGAGTGCGATGACTGCTTTTGCCCGGGCCCCGCCTGCAGAGGTGCCCACCGCGATGAGATGCGAGATCGCCTCAGTGATGCCGTTTTCGGATTGGGTCTGTCCGCTGAGCGCGCTTCGCGCTGCCACGACAAGTTCCGACAACTCGATCGCTGTCGACTTGCGGGTCCGAGGTCCGCGCATCGGATGGAATTCGAGGGCGCCGATCCCTCGCGTGCCCAGGTACGCCAGACGGTCGAGGGGTGTGATCTGCGCAGGCTGCACACCTTGATTCGCGAGGTACGCCGTCGTCAGCG
>JAYUFA010000230.1:0-5513 GCA_043738925.1 Actinomycetota bacterium | reverse complement strand
TGCTGTGCGAGATCGACGCGAAAGGCGATCTCGCCGACGTACTCGAAACGCAGCCGCTCACGTATCAGCCGCGCGAGGTGCAGCCGCGGTTGTTCGCGATGGTGATGCACACCGAGGACTCCCTGAAGGAGTATCTCCGCCTCCAGTTGCGTGTGCCGTTCATCGCCAAGATCGGCCCGCTGGCGCGCGCCTTCGATTTCGTGGCCAGCGCCGCACCCGGCGTGAAGGAGATTCTGACTATTGGCAAGCTCGCGCATGAGGTTCGCGAGCGGCACTACGACCTGGTGGTCGTCGATTCGTCGGCCACCGGTCACGTTGTCGGGCAACTTGCGGCACCCCAGGCCATTCGCGATGTCGTGCGCGTGGGCGCAGTGCGCGGCCAAGTCGACTGGATTCTCGACATCCTCCAAGACCGCGAGCAGACCGGTGCAGTCATCGTCGCCACGCCGGAGGAGATGCCGATCGTCGAGACGATCGAGCTCGCCGCGTCGCTTCGCGCCGACACCGATGTCGATCTCGCCGCGGTGATCGTGAACCAGGTGCTGCCCGAGCTGTTCGGCGATCGTGAGGAGAGCCTTTTTGCGGCGCTGCGCGCACCGACCGCGCGCCGCAAACTGATCGCCGAACTCGGCGATGGTGTCGACAGCGTGTTCGATGCGGCCCAACTCGCGGTCGATCGCCGCCGCGCCCGCGCCGAGCACATCACCGCATTGCACGACGCGATGATGCCCTCGGTCCCATTGCTCTATCTGCCGTATCTGTTTGCGCGTCGTCACGGGCTGCGTACAACGAAGGTGTTGGCCTCCGCTCTCGCAGCCGAGTTGGGCGTCGAATCGTGACCGTCGCTCGCGGCGGTACGCATCTCGAGACCTTGTTGTCGGCGAAGGAGATCGTGCTCGTGTGCGGCGCTGGTGGTGTGGGCAAGACCACCGTTGCCGCGGCGGTCGCGGCGACCGCCGCGTCACACCTCGACGCGAGGGTTCTGGCGCTGACCGTTGACCCGGCGCGTCGTCTGGCAACCGCGCTGGGGTTGGAGAAGTTCGGCAACACGGAAACTCGGGTGCCGTCGGCCGCATTCGTCACGGCAGGCGCCGCTCCTCGCGGCGAGCTTTGGGTGGCCATGCTCGACACCAAGGCATCGTGGGACGATCTCGTGCATCAACACGCGCCTGACCCCGCGACGCGCGACGCCATCCTTGCGAATCCGCTGTATCGAAACGTGACCGGCAAGTTTGTGCAGAGCCATGACTACATCGCGATGGAGCGTCTGCACGAGATCCACGCGTCGGGGCGTTACGACTTGATCGTGGTGGATACACCCCCCACCCGCAACGCGATCGACTTCCTCGATGCGCCTGATCGCATGGCCGAGTTCTTCTCCAGTCGATTGTTGCGCTGGCTCATCGCGCCGTATCGATCACGCGTGTTCACGGCAGCGTCCAAACCGTTCTACTCGGTCGCCGATCGCGTGCTTGGTGCGCAGTTTCTTCAGGACATTGCCGAGTTCTTCATTCTGTTCCAAACGATGTATGACGGTTTCGTCGATCGCGCCAAGGCGGTCACCCGAACGCTCGAAGATCGCCGCACCACGTTCATCGTGGTGACCACGCTCGAGGCAGCACCCACGCGCGAAGCCGAGTTCTTCATCGACGCACTCGCCGAGCGCAAATATCACCTGGGCGCTGTTGTCTGCAATCGGATGTTGCCGAGCTACTTGCGCGATCGTGCAGCAGCACGGACGGCCGACGCGATGAAGACCAATGCCGCGACTCTGGCCGAGCTGGTTACGCGGCGCGTCGGTGATCGCGATGCAATGGAAGGTGTGTTGCGCGAGGTGGCAGAGAGCTACCTGAACTACCGGGTGGTCGCAGCGCGCGAAGCGGAGCAACTCGCCGAGCTCGCCGTGCCTTCCAATCTGGTGGTGACCGTGCCGGCCCTCGAACGTGATGTGACATCGCTGGCCGACATCATCGAGGTAGGCACGTCACTTTGGTAGGTAGTCGCTGTAACAGTCAGAGCGCGAGGGTCAGTCGCGAGCGAGGCGCAGAACGGCCGTAGCATCGACGTGTGGCCAGCATCGCCGACCTTGCCCGTGAGCACTGCGCGCTCGACGGTCCGCGCATCACGCACCTGCAACGTCTCGTGCGGTCGTGGGGGCTGCTGGCCGACTTGAGCTTCTCGGACCTCATGCTGTTCGGCCGCGACACTTCGCCGGGGCGCGATCTCGTGCTCCTGGGGCACGTGCGCCCGACGACGGCGCAGACCATCTACCGCACCGATCTCGTCGGCGAGCGGTTCTCGCGCTCCGAACGCCCTCTCGCGTCCGATGTGTTCGAGCATCCGCGCATCGCCGAGGGCCAGATCGAGCTGATCGGCGAAGGCGACGCCGTGCGCGTGGTCGCCATTCCGGTTCGTTGGCAGGGCGACGTGATCGCGGTGCTCACCCGTGAGTCGTTGCCTCCCCTTGCGCGGCAACCGAGCGAGCTCGAGCGAACCTATCTGACGGTGTTCGATCGTTTCGCCCGCATGATCGAGACGGGCTCCTACCCGTTCGCGCGCGATCCCGACGATCAGTACAAGGCACCTCGTGTTGGTGATGGTGTGCTCGTGCTCGACGCCACGGGTCGCGTCGAATACAACTCGCCGAACGCGGTCTCGGCGCTGCACCGGTTGGGCGTGCACCTGAACGCCGAGGACTTCACCTTGGGCGAGCTCGGCATCGATGACGCGGTCGTTCGTTCGGCGTTCTCGATGCGCGCGCCGGTGATCGCCGAGATCGAGCGAGGGCCCGATGTAACCGTGGTGTTGAGCTGCATCCCGCTCGTCGACAATGGCATCGTGTCCGGGGGTGTCGTGCTCGCGCGCGACATCAGCGAACTGCGGCGCCGCGATCGGTTGTTGCTGTCGAAGGACGCGACGATTCGTGAGATACACCACCGCGTGAAAAACAACCTGCAGACGGTGTCGTCGTTGCTGCGCTTGCAAAGTCGGCGGCTCTCGTCGGCTGAGGCGCGCGCTGCGGTCGAGGAATCGGTGCGCCGCATCGCATCCATCGCCGTGGTGCATGAGACACTCGCTCATGCCGTCGGCGATGAGGCGCCGTTCCTCGACGTGGTGCGTCCGCTCGTGCGCATGGTCGAGGAAGGCTTGAGCTCACCCGACAAACCGATCCGTTTCCGCATCGTCGGTGATGCCGGTGTGTTGCCAGCGCACGTCGCGACGCCGCTCGCAGTGGTGCTCACCGAGCTGTTGCAAAACGTCGTCGAACACGCCTACCCGACGGCGCAGGACAACACGGTTGGTCAGGTGCTGATCGAACTCGGCCGGGAGGGCGACACCGTGCAGGTGCGTGTGGTCGACGATGGCGTGGGCGTGCCGGAAGGGTTCTCGGTGGATCGCGCCGCGGGGCTCGGGCTCACCATCGTGCGCACCTTCGTTGAGAGCGATCTTGGCGGTACGATCGAGATGCGCCCGCGCCGCGACGCGGCTGGCACCTTCTGCGAGCTGCTCGTGCCCGTGTCGGTCGAATAGCGTCGATCACCAAGCTCTTGCGCGGCCGCAAATTGTTCGGGCTATGCGAACTCGTTTGTGGGCTCGTGCTCGGTGAACGAGGGGTTCTTCTGATGCTTGACCCATGCACGGCGCAGCTTGCGGCGCTCGTCTTCGGAGGTGCCGCCCCACACGCCGGAATCTTGGTTGTTCTCGATCGCGAACTGCAGACACGCATCCTTGGCGCTGCACATTTCGCAGACAGCCTTGGCGGCCGCGATCTGATCGACAGCGCCACCTGTCGTGCCCACGGGAAAGAACAAATCGGGGTCGGTGTCTCGACACGCGGCGACATCGCGCCAGTTCCGAACCAACACGAGATCGGCGAGCGAATCGGTCAGCGCCACAAGGCCTCCACAGTCGACGGGTTGCCTCGCGTTTGTGCGTCGTGGGATCTCGCACTTCCCCCGGTTGGGCGAATCGACGCACCGCTGCAAGACCACGCAGAACATACACGCGCCCACAGAGCGTGACAAGAGGTTGCGAAGAAAAAGGACACATGGCTACACAACGCTGTCGAGTCATCGCACACCGTGGTGCTTCGGGTCGCAAGAGGGAAAACACGCTCGCCGCGTTCACGCTCGCATACGACCTACGCGCTGACCTCGTCGAGCTCGACGCGCGCCGTACTTGCGACGGCGTGATCGTGGTGCATCACGACGCGCGTCTTGTCGACGGGCGTGTCATCGTCGAGCTGAACGCCGATGCCTTGCCTGCCTATGTGCCATCGCTCGCGGCTGCGCTGAACGCTTGTCGACCAATGGGCGTCAACGTCGAAATCAAGAACGTGCCCGGTGAGCCCGATCACGATGCCGATCATCGTCATCTCGCCGCGATTGTGGCCATCATGAGTGCGGTCCGGCCCGCTGACGAGTTGCTCGTGTCCTCGTTCGACGAGACCGCGCTCTTGCGATTGCGCGTGATCGCCCCACAATTCGCGACGGCGTTGTTGACCTATGAACTGGCCGATCCGCGTGAGCTGGTCGAGCGCGCCGTTGCAAACGGCCATCTCGCGTTGCATCCGTTCGACGCCACGGTCGATGCCGCATTGGTCGTGCGCGCCCACCATGCCGGCCTCATGGTGAACGTGTGGACCGTGGACGATCCGCAGCGCATGCGTGAGCTCATCTCGTTCGGGGTCGACGGCATCTGCACGAACCTGCCCGACGTGGCCCGCGCCGTGGTTGATGCCGTCAGGGAATGACAAGGTCGATGATCGCGGGCTCGTAGCGGAAGCGCAACGTGCTCACTTCCCCGAGATAGTCGCCGTCGACTTGATAGGGAAACGCGCCGTGGCCGCGCACGGTGAAGCCGGTGACATTGGCGTGATAGTCCACGCTCCGCGCTCCGGCGAGGGGCTTGCCGCGCGCAGCGCGCAACAGCAACGGCGCGAGGCGCGATAGTTGCAAGGACCGCACCGTCACCATCGTCAGTGGTGTGTCGAGGGTGGCCTCGGGCGCGATGCTGAGCGGCCGCGCACCGAGGTAGGTGTAGGGGTCGGTGTTGAAGCAAATACCGAAATAGCCGTCGTCGATCAGCGTGCCGTCTTCGTGCTGCACGGCGAAGTGCGGGTGCTTGCGGTCGTAGTGGCGAAGCCACGTGTCGATCGCCGCGTAGACGAACAGCGGATGGCCGGCGTAGCGCTTCAGCTGGCCGCGCTTTTCGACGAGCGAAACCACCGCTGCGTCGTAGCCGATGCCGCAGTGGAACAAGAAGTAGCGCTTGTTGACCGACCCGAGCCCGACGCGTCTGATCGCGCCGCGTGCAACCGCATCGAGGAGTGCCCCGGTGGCTTCGACTGGGTCGTCGGGCAGACCAAGCGTGCGCGCGAACACGTTCGTTGATCCACCGGGTAAGGGTGCAAGCGCGGTGGTCGAGCCGGCGAGGCCGTTGGCCGCTTCGTTCAATGTGCCGTCGCCGGCGAGCACGATGACGAGTTCGGTACCAGTGGCCGCAGCGCCTTG
>JAYUFA010000229.1:0-5520 GCA_043738925.1 Actinomycetota bacterium | reverse complement strand
ATCGCACAGCAGCCGCGGCCGGTTCCTCGCCGAGTTGACGCTTGATCCACCCGACCGCACCAGCGATCTGGCCGATACTCCGCACCTCGACGACGACTGGCTGACGCTGTCAACCATTCATTCGGCCAAGGGGCTCGAATGGTCGGCGGTACACGTCATCCACGCGGCCGACGGCAATATCCCGTCCGACATGGCGCTTACCGACAAGGCCGGCCTCGAGGAAGAACGGCGCTTGCTGTACGTCGCGCTCACGCGTGCGCGCGACACGCTGTCGGTGTCGATGCCCCAACGCTTCCATGTGAAGCGCTTTGGCAACGACGATCGGCATCTGCTGGCGCCACTCAGCCGATTCCTCGAACCGGTCCGCGACGCGTTCGATCTTCGCGGCACCGCGCATGCGCCGCACGGTGCGCCCGCGATCGACCTGCGCGTGAACCTCACCGACGAGGTCGACGCGCTCCTCCATGCTCTTTGGGAGTGACGGCAAAGGACAACGCGCCCCCGTCGCTGCTCAATCCGCGGCGGCAACGCCTACGGGACACGACACGCCGACGCCGCCGAGGCCGCAATACCCGCCCGGGTTCTTGGCGAGGTACTGCTGGTGGTAGTCCTCCGCGTAGTAGAACGCGGGGGCGTCGATGATCTCGGTGGTGATCTCGCCATGGCGGGCCGCGCTCAGCGACGCCTGATAGCGGTCACGCGAGGCCTGAGCCGTCGCACGCTGCGCAGCGTCGAACACGTAGATGCCCGAGCGGTACTGGGTGCCGACATCGTTGCCTTGGCGCATGCCTTGGGTGGGATTGTGGTTCTCCCAGAACACCCGGAGCAACATCTCGAAGGTGACCTGCGCCGGGTCGAACACGACCTGCACGACCTCGTTGTGGCCGGTCATCCCCGAACACACCTCGCGATAACTCGGGTTCGGCGTGAACCCGGCCGCATAGCCAACCGCGGTGCTGATCACGCCGGGCGTCTGCCAGAACTTGCGCTCCGCGCCCCAGAAGCAACCCATGCCGAACATGGCGAACTGCGACCCCTGTGGGAACGGGGCCTGCAACGGAGCGCCGTTGACGAAGTGCTGCGCCGGAACCGGCATCATCTCGCTGCGGCCTGGGAGCGCGTCCTGCGCTGTTGGCAAACCCGACTTCTTCGAACCGAACATGGTTCCTCCTTCGATCGAACTTCGAAACGTCACCGCGGCAGGGAACGTTCCCGGTCGTGGCCGGTCATGCGTTACATCAACATCCGCGCCACGTCGTCGAACGCTGCTTCGAGGGCCGCGAGACCGTACCGGGCTTCGGCTTCGGAGAGCGACAGCGGCGGCGCGAGACGCACCACGTTGCCATACAGCCCACCTTTGCCGACCAACACGCCATGTGCACGCGTGGCCTCGAGCACGGCGGCTGCCGCGAGGGGATGCGGCACGATGCCACCGGGTTGGACGACTTCGATAGCCAACATGAGCCCACGCCCGCGGATCTCGGCGATCCATGGGTGACGCGCCGCAAGCGCCTCGAGACCGTCACGCATGACGGCGCCGACACCCCGGGCGTTGGCTTGCAGATCGTGGTCGAGAACGTACGCGAGGTTCGCAGTGGCCGCGGCAACAGCCACCGGGTTGCCGCCGAAGGTCGAGATGGAGTTCGCGCCGATTGCGTTCATGACCTCGGCGCGGGCAACCACGCCACCGAGCGGCAACCCATTGGCGATGCCCTTCGCAAACGTGAGCACGTCGGGCACGATGCCGTGCGCTTCGTAACCCCAGAAGTGATCACCCGTGCGACCCCAACCGGTTTGCACCTCGTCGGCGATGAACAAGATGCCGTGCTCGTCGAGCGCCTTCTTCATGTCGCCGAAGAAGCCGTCGGGCGGCACGGCGAAGCCGCCGACGCCCTGGATGGGTTCGGCGATCATGCACGCCACATCACCGGACGTGGTCATGTCAATGACGTCGCGCAGGTCTTGTACGCACGCTGCGGTGTAGTCGTCGTCGCTCAGAAGCCGGAACGGACTGCGCAGGCGATACCCGCCATGCACAAAGCTCACCGCGAGACCCGAGAGGCTCGACGACGACCAAGAGCGGTTGCCGGTGACGGCCATCGTCGAAAACGATCGGCCGTGATAGCTGTTGCGCAGCGCGAGTACCTGATTTGATCGACGAAACGATGTGGCCATGAGTAACGCCGCGTCGTTGGCCTCAGTGCCCGAGGTAGTGAAGAACACGCGTGCGTCAGCGATGTTTGACAGCTCGGCGATGCGCTCGGCAAGTGCCACGAGTTGCTCGGAGAGATACAACGTCGAGGTGTGCGCGATGCGGCCGGCCTGCTCGCGTATCGCGTCGACAACTTCGGGCACTGCGTGGCCGGTCATCGTGGTGAGGATGCCACCGAACAAGTCGAGGTATCGGTTGCCATCGGTGTCGACGACCTCGCAACCCTGGCCCGACTCGATTTCGATCGGGTGCTCGTAGTAAAGGCTTTGCCACGCCGGCATGACATCACGATGACGCTGGAGCAATTCGTCGGACACGACCCAAGCGTATTAGGACGGGCGACGACGCGCGACGAGCAAGCTGTGCGGATGCGGATAGCCGCCATCCACACGGCGAACCGTAACGCTGAGACCCTGATCGTCGAGGTGCTCTGCGAGCTCGCCGATCGGCGTGAACGCCAACGACTCACCCGCAGTGATACGAAGAACTCGCGTCGCGAACACCTCCTGAAGCCGCGCAATGGTGTGCTTGAGGCGCGGCACCACATCGGTCTCCTTGATTACCAGCGACCCGGCAGGCGCGAGCTCGGCCACGCAGGCATCGAGCAGCGCCAGCTCATGGTCCGCGTCGAGCAGATAGAGCACATCGACGATGACGATCGCGTCCCACGGCCCCGCCGGCACGAACCCACCATCGGACAAAGCGAGCTCTAACGACCCATCGCCCGCATCAAGCCGCGCCGCGGCGGCGCGCGCAATCGTCAGCTTCCGCTCGTCGATGTCGACACCACGCACCTCGCGCTCGGGGCAAGCCAACGCCAGATACGCCGACACAAGACCGTGACCACAACCGATCTCGAGTACGCGGCCACGGGTCGGCACCTCGGCGTCAACCACGGCAATCGGACATGTGGCCCAGCGCAGGCGAACATGCAGGCGATCGCGCCGCCCGGCACCGCTGTACAGCTCCAACGCACGGCGTGCGACGCGGTCGGGACCTCGGAACAGGTTGGCGATCACGTGATGACCCCGGCGTACCCGGCGACACAGTCCCGATAGGTGCCGAGCCGGAAACCGTGGCGTTCGACAGCGGCGCGCACTGCGGGAGAACACATCGCTTCGAACTCGGCACCCCATTGATAGTCCCACGCGTAACGGTCACGATCGGCGTCGACCGCGGCACCAGGGTGGCCCGACAGCTCGACCGTTGTGGCGCTGCCAGCAGCCAAACGAGCAAGCGCACCAATGGCGCGATGTTCGTCGAGGCGACCGGCCTCGTCGAGACCCGCAGCATCGCCTGGGAAGACCATGCCCCGCGCGGTCGCAAGTACGGCGAAGCGACGGGCGAGGCCGCGCACCACGACACCAACCGGTGACGTTGCCGCGCTGCGGGGCACACGTACCGCGGCGATGTCGTGACGTCGGGCAACGCGCAGAGCGACATCGCGCAACCCAGGAAACACGTGGACGTGTTGGTGCGAATCGACATGGTCGACATGCAGATCTGCCGCCGCCATGGCGTCAAGTTGCGCCGACCACTCACGCTCGACATCACTAAGGTCGATGCGCCGCGCCGCGATCCGCGGCAACAGCTGACGCCACGATGTCGGCAAATATCCGCGGGCGTTGACGAGCGTGGGGATCTCACGGGCCGACAACAGCGGCGGGTCCTCGCCCACCGCGGCGAGATGCGCGCCGATACCTATGGCGTCGGTGTCGCGCAACAAACGCGCGGTCGTCGCAAAGGCGGGCGCGAGCGCCAGCACCGAGGTACTCGTGACGATGCCCTCGCGATGAGCGCGCAAGATGGCTTCGGAAACAGCCGCAGTGAGGCCGTAGTCATCGGCGTTGACGATCAACACGCGTGTCATAACGGCGTGGTCGGTCGGCGCACGTGCTCGGGAAGCGGCTCGATGGTGCGCAGCTCGGTCGACAACCAGCGCATCTCACGCAGGATCTTGACGATGACCGAACCCGACGAGAGCGTGGACACACCGCGCGACCGGGGGAAGTAGTCGACACCGAACTGCACTGTGTGAAAGCCGAGTCGATTGGCGCGCGCCAACAACTCGACGTCGATGAACGATCCTTCGCTCTTCAGTTCCACGTGATCGAGCACACGACGGTGCACCAGCTTGAACGCGAAGTTGACATCGCGCAGGCGCAACGAGAACACGTAGCGCACGAGGAGGTTGTAGACGTACGAGTAGACGAACCGACGCGGGCCCTCGCCGGTGCGGTCGAAACGGTACGCGCTCACGATGTCGGCGTCATAGAGCCGCATGATGCGAACCGCTTTCGCGAGCTCGGCCATGTCGAACGGCAGGTCGGCATCGGTGTACAACACGAGCTCGCTCCGGCCTTCCGCGAAGCCCGTCTTGAGCGAACCTCCGAGCTTGCGATTGACCGGGTGATGCACCACCCGCACATTCGAGTCGCGCGCGGCCAACTCGTCGGCCAGTTGTGGCGTGGCGTCGGTCGAAGCATCGTCGATGATGAGGATCTCGTAGCGCCCGATCTCGCCCGCCACAACGAGGTCCTCTGCCGCCTCGCGCGCCGCGGCAACGGACTGATTGATGAGCGCTTCTTCGTTCCACATCGGAAAGAAGATCGTGAGACTTTCGAAGCTCGGCTTCACCACGCCATCATCGCTCACGCGACGTAGCCGCCGCGCGCAAACGACGCCGAGAAGAAGCAGAGCGCAATGGAGGCGCCCGCGAACCACATCCGGCGAACCGATCGGTGCCTGCTCAGCTTCTCACCGAAAATGGCAAACGCCGGAAACGCTCCGAGTGCGTACCTGCCGAGCCCCTGGAAGTCCTTGCTGCCAACGATCGGTATGGCGAGCAACGCGGCCGTGTAGAAGCCGTAGGCCCACCCGAAGCGCCGCACGATCGTCGGAATGAGCACTACGAGCCCGACGACGAGAATCGCCTGCACGGTGACCACCGCAAAGTACCGCGGGCCGCTCCCCGGTAGATGAATCATGCGGCTGAACCAGGCGGACTTGAACCACACCCGCGGGCCCGGCTGCTGGTCCCACCCAGGCGCAGCCTCCGCGGTTGAGAACGCGAACGGGTCGTTGAAGCGGACCCAGAGGTAGGCCATGTATGCGATCAGGCCGGCCGCTGAGGCGAGGATCACCGGATCGCCGCGCCGAAGACGCCGCAGGTTCACCGTGACGCGGCGGCCCGTCGCGCTCGCTTGCACGCGAACGACGTCACGTTGTTCGACAACGCGAAGCACCAACCCGAGCACCAGCGCCACGCCGACTGGGCGCGTGGCCGTGGCCAACGCACCGAACAGCGC
>JAYUFA010000228.1:0-2089 GCA_043738925.1 Actinomycetota bacterium | reverse complement strand
GACCGCGCCCCATCACGACGCCACAGACCCCGTCCATGTACCGAGACCAACAACTTGGCCCGCAACACATCGATACGACCCTGCAGCACTGAACACGCTGTCAGAGCGGCGCGGACATCGGCATCGGCGAGGTCATCGACCCTCAGGCCGGGACCCTCCGTGACGTGCTCGACGACCGCTGTGAACATACGAGAACTCTACCGAACACACGTTCCCTATGCAACCTCAATATATGTGATATGTAACGGTGTTGTCGACGAATCCGATCGCGTCACTTGAGGTCGAGACGCCACCGAAGCGAGCGGCCGCAGCGCAGCACAATCTCAACGCTCCGGCAAGTGTGGTGCGCGGTGCTCGTCTTCGGTTCCGGCGATCGCGGCAAAGCCACCGAGGAAAGCGACGTCGATCTCGACGTCTCACGCGAACTCCTCGACCTTGGCCGTCTTCTCATCGACCAGCGCCCACAACTCGACTGCGACGCCGCCAACGCCACTGAGGCCGAGCCGTGCCCGCGCATCGCGCCGCGGGTACTCCACGACGCCAACCATTCAGGAACGACGGCGAGCGACCGCTCGACATGACCGAGAGGTGCAATCTCCTGATCCGCTACGCCTCCGATCCACACGAACGCGACACCGACCCGGTGAACCAGACGGCCGCACAACGGTGAGCCGAGCAGTGTCTTAGTGGAGCGACTTCTGATCGTTCGCGTAGAGTCGCTTGACCGCGCCCAGCAGGATCTTTTTGGCCATGGCCGGGCTCTCGTCGAGCAGTGCCGAGAATTCCTGACGGTTCATCGCTTCGACCACCATGGTGGTGTCGGCGACCACGGTTGCCGTGCGCGGAACGCCAGCCAGCACCGCGAGTTCGCCGAAGAAATCGCCAGGGCCGAGAGCGGCGATCTTGCGACCGTTGCGCTTCACCGTGGCGGTACCCTCGGCGATGATCATGAACTCGCGACCGGGATCGCCTTCGCGTACCAACACTTTGCCGGGCGCGATGGTCACTGGTGTCACGAGTTTGGAGATCGCCTTGAGCTCCTTGCGCGAGCACTCGGAGAAGATCGGGATCCTCGCGAGTGTCTGATCGATATCGGAGCGGGCCACTGCGACCTCCGGTTGAGAGTTGTAGGGCTCTTATCTACTACACCGCGAGGGGTGCCATCAGGCCTGATGCACACCGTTGATGGGCTCGGCGGGTGGCGACGCTTCGGGTTCGCTACGGTGCGTCGTTTACGATGCCCCGCCGGTAGGCGCTCGAAGTGAGGGGAACCCGATGGCCAAGACCGACGCAATGGGCTTCTGGAAGATCGCCGAGGCCGACCCCGGCCACTTGGCGGTGGTCACGCCCGACTACGACGAGTTCACCTATGGCGAGTTGTACGCACTGACCAATCAGATCGTGTACGGACTACGTGCGCTCGGCCTGCAGCGCGGTGACCAGGTGACCACCGTGCTGCCCAATGGCATCCACCAGGTCGCGATGACCTTGGCGTGCTTCCAGAGCGGCTTCTATTTCACGCCGGTCAACTGGCATCTCGTTGGTCCCGAGATTGCGTACATCGTGAACGACAGCGAGACGAAGGTGCTCGTGATCGATGAGCGTTTCGCGAGCGAAGCGGCGCGTGTCCTTCCCGAAGTGAACATTCCGTCGACGCATCGCTTCTGTGTGGGCCACGTCGATGGCTTCCGACCGTTCGCGGAACTCATCGAAGGTCGGTCGAGCGAACGGCCGGATGATCTCGCGACCGGCGCTTACATGTTCTACACATCGGGCACGACCGGCCGACCGAAGGGCGTTCGGCGTGCGTTGCCCGAGATCGGCCCCGATGAAATGGGCGCGTCGTCGGGCGGGTTGTTCCTGCTGTTCGACTGCCGGCCGCACGAGGACAACGTGCACATCACGCAGGCGCCGCTCTATCACACCGCGGTCAACAACTGGACGACGACGTCGTTGCAGATCGGCCACACCGTTGTGCTCATGGATCGCTGGACTGCCGAGGGCGCGCTCGAGCGATATGAGAAGTACCGCGTAACGCAGAGCCACATGGTGCCGACCATGTTCAACCGCATGTTGCAACTACCGAAGG
>JAYUFA010000227.1:0-5535 GCA_043738925.1 Actinomycetota bacterium | reverse complement strand
ACACGACGCGGGAGCTACCGCCGGGCTGCATGGTGACGCCATACAGGCAGTCGGCTGATTCCATGGTCCGCTTCTGGTGGCTGACGATGAGGAGCTGCGCATCGTGGCGGAACTCCTCGACAAGGCCGAGGAACCGATGAAGGTTCACGTCGTCGAGCGCGGCCTCGACTTCGTCCATCACATAGAACGGCGACGGGCGACTGCGGAAGACCGCGAACAGGAACGCGAGCGCCGTCAATGAACGCTCGCCACCGGACAACAGCGATAGCTTCCGCACGTTCTTGCCCGACGGCCGTGCTTCGACCTCGATGCCGGTTTCGAGCAAGTTCTCGGGGTTCGTCAGTTGCAGGCGACCCTTGCCCCCAGGGAAGAGCGTCTCGAAGAGGCGTTCGAAGTTGGTGGCCACATCCGCGTATGCCGACGCGAAAACGTTGACGATCTCGTCGTCGATCGAGCGAATCACCTTGGCCAGATCGCGACGCGCCGACTTGATGTCGTCGAGCTGCTTTTCGAGGAAGTCATGGCGCTCCGACAGCGCGGTGAACTCCTCAAGGGCCAGAGGATTGATCGGACCCATCATCTTCAGCTCGCGCTCGAGATCGCGAGTCCGCTGGGCCGCACTCACTCCCTCGCTCAGCTCGGGCAGCGATGCGGCAACCGCGTGCTCGGGCTCGCAGTCGAGATCTCGCCGCAATGTTTCGACCATGGCTTCGAGGCGGAGCTTCGTCTCACCTTCATCGAGCTCGGCTCGCATGGCCAGCTCGCGCGTCTCGGCGAGGCGTTGCTCCGCGCTGTGACGATCGCGGCGCAGCCCATCGAGCTGTGCCGCCACACTGCGCGCGGCCTCACTCTGGCGCCGGCGTCGTTCCCGCAGCACCGTGAGCTCACCTTCGATCGTGGCGAATCGTTGACGGGCGTGAACCAACAACTGATCGGTCAGCGATTGCTTCCGTTCCAGCTCGAGGCGCATTGCTTCTGCCTGCGTGCGCTCGACCAGGTCACGCGCGAGTCGTTCCTCGATCTCGCCGAGGCGATCACGAAGGAACTTGCGTCGATCCTCAAGGCCGGCCGCGCGTACTTCGATGTCGTTGCGGATAGCACCGGCCGCGGCCGCGTGCTCCTCAAGACGACTGCGGGCCTGACCCATCGATCGCCCGCGTTCGGCCAGGTCGGATTCGTCAGCTTCGTGGCGAGGCAGCTCAGTCTCGAGCTCGGTGACGCGGGTTTGGTCGCGTTCGACGCGCTCCGCAAGATCGCCAAGACGAGCCGCGTAGGACGCGGACTCGGCACCGATGTTCTCGCGTCGCCGCTCGACGCGCCGCACGGTATCGAGCAGTGTGCTGCGCCGCTGGTTGTGCTCGTCGAGAGCGCGCACCGCCGCTCGCGATGCCGCAACGGCCGTACCGTGGGCCCCCGTCGCAGCATCAAGGGTGGCCTTGACTGCGCCTCGATGCGTGGCGGCTGTTGCCGCGCGACCACGCGCTTCCTGCAGCGCCGCTCCGGTGGCCTGGGCGCGATTGCCACCCACCTGCCATCCGGTGGACCCCAGCCGATCGCCGTCGCGTGTCACGACGACTGCACCGGGGTGCGCCAAGACCACGTCGATGCCCGCGAACAAGTCACCCTCGACAACAACTGCACCGCCGACGAGCTCGTCGAGCAACACCTGCACGGCGGGGTGCGCCGACCGAACGTGCGCCCGAACCGGCTCGCCTACCGCCGGAGGTGCCACCCGCAACCGTGCCGCGCCGAGCGCGAGCACCGCGCCAGCGGCGTTCCCGCGGCGGAGTGTTTCCAGCGCCGCACGCGCCGGCCCAACACCATCGACCACCACGGCTGCGAGCGCCTCGCCGGCAGCAGCTTCGAAGGCAGCCTCCCAGCCGGCGTCGATATCGATGAGATCGAGCAAGGTGCCGATGACGCCTTCGACGTCGCGCAACCGAGCGGCACCGGCACGAGCGCGTGCCTCATCGAGGGCCATGGCCAGCGCGTCGGCACGAGCATTCCACGAGCTGTGATCGGAGTCGGCCTCGGCGAGCGCGGCACGTGCATCGGTGACTGCGTGTTCGGCGTTCTCGCGATCGAGATCGGCTTGGTCGACCTTGACCCGACAGGTGGCGACGTCACTATCGAGCGCGCCGAGGTCGTCTTGCACGCGTGCCAGCTCGGCCTCAATCGGCGCGAGTTCGGCGGCGTGTGCAGCGAGACGTTGCTCAAGGCGAGTGCGCTCGCTGATCGCGCGTTCGACCGACGAACGCAGCGCGCCGAGCTCGCCGCGGATCTCCGACGCCTTACCGCTCGGCGCTGCCACGCCATCGGCCCATTCGGCTTGGAACCGCTGCCGAGCTTCATCCAGGTTGGATTCGGCAATGGCCAGCCGGTCGAGCTCCGGACCAATTGCCTCGGCCTCGAGTTCGACCGATTCGAGGTCGGCCCGGAGCCGAGCTGCGTCGGCTTCGAGGTTGGCGATGACGCCGCGATCCGTGGCCGACGAGCGATCGCGCTCGATGCCACGCAACCGTTCCGCGAGTACGTTCGCCAAGCCCTTCGTGCGTTCGCGTAGGGCTTCGAGCCGCAACAGCGCATCGCCGATATCGTCGCCACCTTGCGCCGAAAGCTGCGCTTCGGAGGCAAACACCTCCACGTCCAGCTGCGCGAGCAACGCGAGTACCTCGTTGGTCTGTCGGCCGAGATCGGCCCGATGCAGCGCACCGGCCAGGAGCCGCTTCTGCAGCGCGTCGATCTCACGGCCCACCGCGTGAATGCGTAACGCAGTGAGCTCCGCGATGAGCCCGCCATGGCGACGCGCGGCGTCGGCCTGACGTTCCAATGGCCGTAGCTGTCGCCGCACCTCGCGCAACAAGTCACTGATGCGCGTGAGGTTCGCGTCGGTGGCCTCGAGCCGGCGCTGCGATTTCTCGCGTCGCTTGCGGTATTTGAGGACGCCAGCGGCTTCTTCGATGATGGCGCGCCGATCCTCGGGCCGGGCGTTCAGCACCGCGTCGATCTGGCCCTGCGAGACGACCACGTGTTGCTGACGACCCACGCCACTGTCGGACAGCAGTTCTTGGATGTCGAGCAACCGGCAGGGCGCGCCGTTGATCGCATATTCGCTATCGCCTGACCGAAACAGCGTGCGGGTGATCGTGACCTCGCTGAACTCGATGGGCAGCAAACCCGAGCTGTTGTCGATCGTGAGCGCGACCTCGGCACGACCGAGCGCCGCACGCTTCGACGAACCCGCGAAGATGACATCGTCCATCTTCTGCGAGCGCACCGAGCTGGGCGCCATGGCACCGAGGACCCACGCGATCGCGTCGACAACATTGGACTTGCCGGAGCCATTCGGCCCGACGACCACGGTCACTCCAGGTTCGAGGGTGAGCGTGGTCGCATCGGCGAACGACTTGAACCCTTTGAGGGTGAGGGTCTTCAGAAACATCGGGCTGGACGATACCGGGTTGTCGCCAGACCAGAGAGGCCGGTCCGTGTCCTCGGATTCACACCTGGGTATCGCAATAAAAGGTCAGGTGACCGTCGTACTTGGTCTTCTTGATCGGCGTGCGTGAGCGCGGGCTCAGCTTGCCCTCGCGGCCGTGCACCTGCAGGTGGTCCTGGTGCTCACCGGGCTTGCCCAGCAGATCGCGGATGCCGTGCTCGCCGATATGTGCACCGCGATGTTTCACGGCGTCATGGAGCACTTCGATGAGGCTGCGATAGAGGCGGCGGACCTCCTGTGACGACAGCGAGTCGCATTTCCGGTCGTGACGAATGCCGGCCTCGAACAGGATCTCGTCGACGTACACATCGCCCAAACCGCACATGAACGTCGAATCGAGCAGCAACCGCTTCATCGGCTCGTGACGTCGTGACACCAAGTCGGAGAATCGCGGCCAGGTCATCGGCTGATCGAGCGGGTCGAATCCGAATGTGGCCAACTCCGGCAGTGCCGCGGCGACTTCATCGGCCGCAACCACGAACACCTCGGCATCCTTGCCGAGATCGACCAGGTACAACGGAGTGCCCTGCGTGAAGGTGAACGTGACACCAGCGGTGTCGGTGCTCGCGGCCTTGCGGAACGTTCCCGTACTACCGAGTCGGACGACAAGGATGCGCTCGTCGTCGAGGCCGAGCAGCAACAGCAGTGCGCGGCGTGTCACCGACTCGACCTTGGCGCCCTCCAGCTGATCGGCGAACGCCTTCTTCGTTTGCTTGCGGGTGACCGAGGCAGGTACCTGTGCATCGACACTCTTGATGATGCGGCCAGCAAGTTCGC
The DNA here is from genome assembly GCA_043738925.1 of Actinomycetota bacterium. Lineage (GTDB taxonomy): Bacteria > Actinomycetota > Acidimicrobiia > Acidimicrobiales > WLNW01 > WLNW01. Next base: position 1,259 of record JAYUFA010000227.1, on the reverse strand, counting down.
GTTCGAGCTCGCGCCGCATCACCTCGATTTCGGGCAGCTCACGCATGCGCGGGGTTCACCTCTCGTAGCTCTGCACCGGAGTTGCGTGCGTCGTCGGCCCGGAGGATGTCCGGTGTCGCTTCACCCAAAACAACCCAAGCAGAACGGGCCGCAGCCTGTTCAGCTTGCTTCTTCGAGGTTCCCTCGCCGACGCCAACGGGTCGGCCAGAAACGTGGACCGTTGCGCAGAATCGCTTGTCGTGATCGGGGCCTGACTCGTCGAGCGAATACACCGGCGCGCCATCGAAGCGCCGCGCGACGAGTTCCTGAAGACGTGTCTTGTAGTCATGGCCGCCAGGACCGGCCGCGGCCTCATCGATGTGGTCGCGGATCCAGCGCAGGACCAACGCTCGGCTGGTCTCCCATCCCGCATCGAGGAACACTGCACCGAATACCGCCTCGACCGCGTCGGCAAGGATCGACTGCTTGTTGCGACCACCGGAAAGCTCCTCGCCCCGACCGAGTCGCAGTTCGTTGCCGAGCTCCATCTGCTGCGCGATCATCGCGAGGGTCGGCGCCGACACGACAGCCGCGCGAACCTTGGCCAGGTGGCCTTCGGCCGCGTCGGGCATGTTGGCCATGAGGTGATCGGTGACGGCCAAGCCGAGCACCGAATCGCCAAGAAACTCCAGGCGTTCGTTCGACTGGTTGCCAGCATGTTCGGCGCACCACGAACGATGGGTCAGCGCCAGTGTGAGCAGTGATGCGTCGGCAAATGTGTGGCCGAGACGCGTCGAGAGTGTTTCAGGCGCGGCCGCCGATCCGGAGGGCAACCCGTCAGCCGAGCCGAGCGACGACGTAGTCAACGGCGTCGCGCACGGTCTTGAGATCTTCGAGGTCGTCGTCGTCGATGCGGAAACCGACGGCGCGTTCGCTGAGTTCTTCCTCGATCGCCTCGACCAGCTCGATGAGCGCGAGCGAATCGGCGTCGAGGTCGTCACGGAACGAGTCACCTTCATTGATCGTGCCCGGCTCGATCTCAAGGATGTCGGCGAGACGATCCTTGACGAGCGCGACAACACCTTGGCGATCAAGGGGGCTCTGGCCGACGTGCGTTTCCGCGGGCACGATGCCTCCAATTTGGGGATGGCGCGGGACGGGCGGGAGTGTACACCGAAGCTTGGACTTCGGTGGTGGTGCTGTTCTCGGTCGCCTCGCCTCTCGGCTCGTGCTGCCTCGGCGTCGATGCTGCCTGCGCTGACAGCGCTCTACGCGAAGTT
>JAYUFA010000226.1:0-2091 GCA_043738925.1 Actinomycetota bacterium | reverse complement strand
CACGGTTCATCGTTGCGTCCAGAGACGGGGTTGCTGGGGGTCCTTTGTGGGGATGGTGCCGCCGTGTCGGTCGACGCCGTGGCGGGGCGCGGCGGCGGCGACATGCAGGTGTGCAGAATCCTGCACCTCTACGGTTCCGCATCCTTCAACGTACGGGACGCGCACAGGCGGACGCTGCCGCGCTGGCGCACGGGACGCGGCCCAAAAGGCGGTGGTTTACGCTCGGCGGCCATGGACGAACCCTCGTTGGCCTACCCGCTCGACGATGTGCAGGTGCTCGACCTCAGCACCGGTATCGCTGGCGCGTACTGCGCCAAGTTGCTGGCCGATGCCGGCGCCGACGTGCTCAAGATCGAACCGGTCGAAGGCGACCCGTTGCGCAGGCACCACGTGGGCGAGCGCGCCGGCTTGCTCTACGCGTTCCTCCACACCTCCACGCGATCGGCGGTGCTCACCGACGACGAGATCCGCGCCCTCTATGCAGCATTCGATCTGGTCATCGACAGCAGCGCGCCCGGCGCACTCGAGGCGCGCGGTCTCGGCTACGCGGCCCTCGCAGATGCAAACCCTGGAGCGACACTGATCACCATCACCCCATTCGGGCACACGGGGCCGTGGGCCGACCGCGCCGCCACCGAATTCACGCTCCTGGCCGCGGGTGGCAGCACCGCCACGCGCGGCTTGCCGGGTCGTCCCCTCGTCAACGGCGGCGGACGCATCGGTGAGTGGATGGGTGGCGTCAACGCAGCCGTTGCAGCAGCTGCCGCGCTGCGCCGTGCACGTTTTACGGGTCGCGGAGATCACATCGACCTGTCGCTGCTCGAAGCCGTCACACCCACGTGTTCGAACGTCCAGACGCTCTGGGGTTCGATGAGTGGTTCCGACGCGGCCGCGCCCCGACTCGAGATCCCCTCCATAGAGCCCACGCTTGACGGCTACGTCGGCTTCTGCATCTTCACCGGACAGCAATGGCAGGACTTCTGCCTACTGATCGGCCAACCCGACCTTGCCGATGATCCGATCCTCGCCACCATGGGCGGTCGCATCGAGAACCCGGCGTTGGTGCGGCCGCACATCGCGGCGTACACGACCGCGCGCACCACGGCCGAGGTGATCGAGGAAGCATCGGCGTTGCGAATCCCGGTCGCGCATGTCGGCAACGGCGCCAGCCTTCCCGAGTTCGATCACTTCATCGAGCGTGGTGTCTATGTCGACAACCCCGGCGGCGGCTTTCGTCAACCGCGTATCCCCTGGCGTGTCCACGGCCAACCCTCTCGGCCCTTCACCCCGGCCCCCGAGCGCGGCGCCGACTCCCCCGCTCCGCTGTTGCGTCAGTTCTTGCGTCACGGGCCACCCGAAATCCGATCCAGCAGCGACGTTGCGGTTTCGATGGCCGACGATGCGTGGCCACTGACGGGTGTGCGCGTGGTCGACATGACGGCGTTCTGGGCCGGGCCATACGCCACGTTCGCGCTGAGTTGTCTTGGCGCGGACGTGATCCACGTCGAGTCGATCCAGCGCGCCGACGGCATGCGGTTCGGCTCCGTGAAGGCGCCGGGCACCGACCAGTGGTGGGAGTGGGGGCCCACCTTTCACTCGGCCAACGCAGGCAAGCGCTCGATCACGCTCGATCTGCAACGCTCCGAAGGCCGCTCGCTCCTCCGTCGTCTCGTCGAAGTCAGCGACGTCGTCGTCGAGAACTACTCGCCTCGGGTGTTCGACCAGTGGGGGCTCACCTGGGCCGAGTTGCGCTCATGGAACCCCCGCATCGTGGTCGTGCGGATGCCGGCGTTCGGGCTCGACGGGCCGTGGCGCGACCGCGTGGGATTCGCTCAGACGATGGAGCAGACGTCGGGGATGGCATGGCTCACCGGCTATGCCGACGTCGAGCCGATGAACGCGCGCGGGCCGTGCGATCCGCTCGCGGGTCTGCACGCGACCTTCGCGGCCATCGTCGCGCTCGCGCAACGTGAGCGCACCGGTGAAGGGTGTCTCGTCGAGGCGACGATGGTCGAGACCGCGCTGAACGCCGCGGCCGAGCAGGTGATCGAGTTCACTGGCAACGGCGTGCTGCTCACGCGCGATGCCAAC
>JAYUFA010000225.1:0-2093 GCA_043738925.1 Actinomycetota bacterium | reverse complement strand
GGCGCGCTGGAGCTCGTTGAGCGCAGTCGCGTTCTCGAGCAACACCTTGCGCATGCTGGCTGGATCGAGCTCTTTGATCTCGTTCACGTAGTCGAGTGGCTGCGGCATGCCTTCGATATGGGGCCAGTCGGAACCGAAGATCACGCGGTCGGCGCCCATGTGCTCGATCACTTCGTACGGATCGTCTTCCCAGAACGGGTTGATCCACACGTTGCGCCGGAAGGTCTCCGCCGGGTCCTCCTCGCGGAAGTAGCCCGGCATCTTCTTGACCGTGGAGCGCAGCTTCTTGAACAGGTCACCGAGATACTCGGACCCGTTCTCGATGGAGCACATGCGGATATTCGGGAAGCGGATGAACAGCTTCTCGAACACGGCAGTAATGAGGAAGTCGTACGCGGCGCGCTCGATGGCAAAGGTCCGCACGGAAGGGGCCCAGCCGTGGCCGAAACCCGCTCCGAAGTGATCGTCGGCGTAGCCCTGCGACGAGTAGCCGCTGTCGCCGGCGTGAACGACCACGGAGATGCCGGCCTCATTCACTCGTGCCCAGAACGGATCAAAGTAGGGGTTGAACGGCGACATCTGCCCATGCTCGGTCACGGGCGCGGCGGGACGCATAACGATGACTCGTGCATCGCGGCCAAGCGCCCATTCGAGCTCGCTGCACGCGTGATCGACGTCAGCCATCGCAATGTACGGCGCGGCGAAGATGCGGTTTTCGTAGTTGCAGCCCCAGTCCTCGTCGAGCCACCGGTTGAAGGCCGTGAATGCCACACCGACCGCGGCGGGATCGTTCTTCAACAGCTCCTCGTAGAGCACACCGAGCGTGGGGAACAACCAAATCTTGTCGATGCCCTGTTGATCCATGATCTTCACGCGAGCCGACGAATGCCGGTAGTGCGCGGGAATCGGCTCGCGCTCGGTCAGAAAGTCCATCGGCGACTTCCCGTTGGGATTGCCGCGGAAGTACTCGTGCATGGCGCCGGCTCGGGCGATGGGATCGAACGTAGGGTTCACCACCGCTCGGCTGAGCTTGCCACCGACGATCTGGTACTTGCGACCGTTGATGTCGCACCACTGCACCGTGCGATCGGCCCACTTCGGATCGAGGTGGCGCGTGAACGCGTCCATCGCCTCGTAGTAGTGGTTGTCCGCGTCGAACGCCAGATAGTCGATATCGGTCACGTGGTCCCCTTCGCGGCTGGTACAGACATCGTATCGGCGCCGGTACTTGGCGTCACGGTGCCATCTGGTCGCCTCACCTACGGTTGCGGCTCCCAAGCAAGCGGCAACGTGGCCCGACCCCAGAGGTTGAACGCATCGATGCGGGTGTGCGGCCCGTCGAGGCGAAGATCGGGAAAGCGATCAAGCAGGAGCCGTAGCGCGATGCGGGCTTCGAGACGGGCGAGCGCGGCGCCGGGGCAGAAATGGTGCCCGAAACCGAAGCTGAGGTGGCCACGCGCTTCGGCGAGCGGGCGGTCGAGGCGGAAGGTGTCGGGATCGTCCCATTGCGCCGGATCACGGTTCGCCGACGCGTAGCAGACCATCATCTTGGCCTTCTCGGGCACGGCCACGCCATGGAGCGCGACATCGTGGGTGGCGGTACGGAACAGGCCGAGCACCGGCGGGTCGTGGCGCAACGACTCCTCGATTGCCACATCGATCAGCCCGGGATCAGCACGCAACGCGGCCCAACGCGAGGGCACCTCCAGCAGACGCCACAGCAGGTTCGTCAACAACGCGGTGCTCGTCTCGTTGCCCCCGAGCATCAGGAGCAACAAGACCCAAAGCATCTCGTGGTCGGTCAGGCGGCGGCCTTGGTACTCGGCGACCACGAAGCCCGAGATCATGTCGTTCGGTACCACCACGCCGAGATGGTCCTCGTTCGCGTGCTCGATACCTGCCGCGACCAGCAGGGCGCGGCGATGATCGATCTGGCTCTGGAAGTAGGCGTCGAGGCGCTCCCGCGGCGGGGCCGAGGCACGCGGATCGGGCAGGTTGTAGGTCCGCGTGAGATCGTCGGACATCTCGGCAAACAGATCGAGGTCGCTTTCCGCGATGCCGAGCAGCCGGGCAATGACGGTCATCGGGAACGG
>JAYUFA010000224.1:0-2097 GCA_043738925.1 Actinomycetota bacterium | reverse complement strand
CCGCCTGTTGCACCCGCCGAACGAACCTGCGCGCTCTCGTCCATGGCCGCACCGTACGAGCCGCAGCGGCAGCCGCGCAAAGAACTGCGCTGTCGCAGGCGAGCCGTCGGGGTCGATACTCTCTGTGTCAGGACGGGCGAGGAGGTGAGATTCTCGTGATGCGCGCGGTCAAACCCGAGCTCGCGGCGCGCACGGGCCCACGAACGCGTCCCCGCTGGTGGATCGAGGTCGCGATCGTCGGCGTGTTCTACGCGATCTACTCCGGCATCAGAAATTTGTTCGGCTCGGCCTCGGTGTCACCGCATCGCGCGCTCCGCAACGCCACCGACATCATTCATCTCGAGCGCTCGATCGGCTTGTTTCACGAGCAGCGCGTCCAGTCGTGGTTCCTCGACTGGGACTGGTTCATGCGTTCCTGGAACATCTTCTACGGCACGTTCCACTTCGCCGTCACGATCTTCGCTTTGGCGTGGTTGTTCTTTCGCCACCCAGCTCGCTACACGCGCTATCGCAACGTGCTGGCCATCGCAACGGCTGCCGCTCTCGTCGGTTTCACCCTCTACCCCCTCATGCCACCGCGCCTGCTCGGTGAGTGCGGTACCACCTACGGCGGCTGCTCTTCGTACGGATTCGTCGACTCGTTGTCGCGGTACGGCGGATTGTGGTCGTTCGACTCGGGAACCATGCAGTCGATCTCGAATCAATACGCGGCGATGCCCAGCATGCACTTCGGGTGGGCGCTGTGGTGCTGCCTCGCACTCGTGCCGGTCTTGCGCAGCACAACCGCACGCGCATTTCTGCTCGCCTATCCGTGGATGACCCTGTTCGCGATCATCATCACCGGGAACCACTACTGGCTCGATGCCGTCGGCGGCGCGCTCGCGTTGGCCTTCGGATTCGCCGCCACCGCCGCCATCTCTCGCATCGAAGGCCGCGTGCGCATTGCCCGGATGCTTCGTCGCCCGGTGACACCCGCCACGGGCCACGCCCCGTTACCCTGACGGGTTGGCAGCGCCGCGTCAGCGGCCGATAACGTTGCACCGCCACAGCGGCTCGCGCGTGGAAGGACCCGGAGCACCAAATGCTGCTCGAGACCATTACGGGTCCTGCCGACGTCCGAGCTCTTTCGGCTGCCGAGCTCGAGCAACTCGCGCGTGAGATCCGTCAGTTCATCGTCGACACCGTGTCGCGTACCGGTGGGCATCTGGGCTCAAATCTCGGTGTGGTCGAGCTGACCCTGGCGCTGCACCGCGTGTTCGATTCCCCCCGCGACATCATCTTGTGGGATACCGGCCACCAGGCCTACGTCCACAAGCTGGTCACCGGGCGCTATGCCGCCTTCGAGCAACTCCGCCAAACGGGCGGCCTGTCCGGCTACCCGTGTCGCGCCGAGTCCGAACACGACTGGATCGAGAACAGCCACGCCTCGACCGTGTTGTCCTACGCCCACGGGTTGGCCACGGCCGCGCGTCTCGCACCGGACGGCGATCGCCGCATTGTCGCGGTCATCGGTGACGGCTCGATGACCGGTGGCATGGCGTTCGAGGGCCTCAACAATCTCGGCCACTCCGGAGCCGATGTCACGATTGTGTTGAACGACAACGGTCGCAGCTACGCGCCGACCGTGTCGAAGCTCACCGACAGCTTGGTGCGCATCCGTTCCAACCCCGTCTACATGCAACGCCAGGCCCGCATCGAGCAGCTGGCCGAGAACCTGCCATGGCTCGGTGAGCGGCTCGAGCGAGGGATCAACGCTACCAAATGGGCCATTCGGCACATGTGGGAGCCGCCGGCCTTCTTCGAGCACCTCGGCCTGCGTTATATGGGCCCGTTCGACGGCCACGACACCGATGCGGTCGAGCACGCCCTCGGGAACGCCCGGCGCTTCGACGGCCCTGTCGTGGTGCATGTGCTCACGCAGAAGGGCCGGGGCTACGCGCCCGCGGAGAACGATCTCGTCAAGAACATGCACGACACGTCCGAGCTGAAGCCGGGAAGCTTCACCGCCGCGTTCAGCGAGGCGTTGGTGAAGATGGGCGAGGAGCATCCGAACCTCGTGGCCATCACGGCGGCCATGCCCGACTCGACCGGTTTGCT
>JAYUFA010000223.1:0-5561 GCA_043738925.1 Actinomycetota bacterium | reverse complement strand
CGGTGAAGCCGCGCGCGGCGTTGCGACGGATTTCGGCCGCGCCACGTTCAGCGTCGGCCAGGTACGTGATGCCCATGGGCACGATGCGATCGGGGTAGCTGCCGTGCCACTCCTCGGCAATCCAATCGTTGAACGCCTGGGTGACGGCGTAGCCGAGGTCGGCGTCGTGACAAGCGGAGTAGATGCGGCCGCAGAAGCCGGTGATCTGCGAGGGAAAGTTCACCGACGCCCAGATGCCGTTGATGTCCATGTCGGCGATGCGGGCGTGAATGTCGAAGCAACCCCGCCGCATGTCGTTGAAGCGCGCCGGCTCGAAGGTGAAGTCGTCCTTGTCGGCGCGGCCCGAGAGCGCGTTGAAGCCAAGCTGCGCGAACACCTTGCCGTCGAACTCCCACTGTTGCGCACCGGTGGTTGTCTCGACGATGCGCGGTGCGCTCGCTGCGTACTTTGCCGCGAGGCGACCTTCGAACAGCCAGGGCGGTTCGACGAGATGGTCGTCGACCGAAATCACGGTGTAGGTGGCGGCGCGTGGCTCGGGGTCGGGCGCGAGCGCGGCGCTCGGTGTGTAGTCGTAGTCGGTGACCGACTGCATGGCCATGTCGCTACTGTACGACGATTGACGGCAGCGGTCCCTCGAGCGCGCACAACGTGGACAAGACTGCCGCTCCCGCGTACAGGTGCGGGCCGACCCGCTTGAGTCCCTGGGCCGCGAACATCTCGAGGTAGTCAGCGGGTTCACGATCGTGAAAGCGCTCGCGGTCGCCGATGAAGGCGTCGTTCGTTGTCATCGCGTGGAGATACGCGCAGCCGTCGAGATGGGCTGCGATCCATGCGACACCGACGACAATGGCGTCGTCGTCGACGTAGGGCAGCACGTCGGAACAGATCACCAGATCGAAACGCCCGCGCAACCTCAACCGTCCGAGGTCGCCAATGCCTCCGCGCATGATGTTCCGTTTGCGGCCATAGCGCGCGGCTGCGTACTCGCTCGGGTCGACGCCCACGTAGCGAAGTCCGGGCCGCGCCGCGAGCAACGGCGCGCGCCATGCTCCCTCGCCGCAACCGACATCGAGCACGCGCCGTACGGGCCGCATGAGAAGTTGCTCGGTCGCCGCGAGCGCGAAGCGCGCCGAGCGAGCCACCTCGGCTCGGCTGCCGATGCCCTGGTGTCGGTACCAATGATCGAAGTACGCGCGGTCATACGTCTTCACGAGGGCCCTCGGCGCGCGAGATAGGCGTCGCCGAGTTGCGTGGGCGCGCATGCGAGCCACGCTTCGATGATCGCCGTGTGCAGCACCTTCTTCGTGACGAACTGAAGGTCGATCAGCACGGCTGGGAATCCATCGAAGTGCGCAATGGTGAAGACACCCTTGGCATGTTCGGCCAGGGTTGCTTCTTTCTCCGCGAGGTCGGCCACGCTCACCGCGATGATCGGCCCGTCGGGCGGGCGCTCTGTGCCGAAGCGCTTGAGGTCGGCCTTCGAGAAGGGCCGCTCCCACGCGAAGGCTTTGCTCCCGATGAACCAGGTTCGATGGCCGTGGCGGACGCCTTCGGTCGTCTCGGGGAGGGCTAGCGCCATGCTCGCGACTCCGTCGATGCTCAGCATGTCGCAACCGTATTGCAACGTCGGGTAGGAGATGCGATCCGCGGTCCGGCTTCTCGGTTCATGGGCTCGCGGTTCATCGGCTCGCGCGACGCGCAACACTGAGGCGATGCACTCTGACGCATTCACGATCGCCTTCGTCGGTCACGCTGGACCGGACATGGCCGCGCTGGCTGGCGCCTTCGAGGACGCTGTCCTTGCACTGCTGCCCGACCACGGAGCAAAGGTCATGTACCGCGGTCGCCGCGCCGAGGGCCAAGCGGACACGCTTCCGTTCGAGGTGCATCTGCTCGAGTTTCCGAACCAGGCTGCCTTCGCCAGGTACCTCGCCGACGAGCGACGCCAGGCGCTCCTGGCCGAGTATGGCGAGGTCTTCACCTTGAAGCAGGCCGTGGCGATGGACGAGATCGTGCCTCGCTCCTTCGCTCGATAGGTCATCATGGGGAATCGTCGATAGGGAGCCGTCATGCTTGATCATCGGATTCTCGGGGCAACCATTGTTGACGGCACCGGAGCGCCGCCGTTCGTCGGTGACATCGGTGTGCGCGATGGCCGCATCGTCACGGTGGCGCCTGCCGACACGCTGACGGAAGACGCCCAATCAACCGTTGACGCCGCGGGGCTCGTCGTGTGTCCCGGCTTTGTCGACATACACACGCACTACGATGCGCAGCTCTTCTGGGATCCCTTCGCCACGCCGTCGAACGTGCACGGGGTCACGAGCGTGATCGGCGGCAATTGCAGCTTTGGGCTCGCGCCGCTGCACGAGCGCGACGCCGACTACACGCGTCGCATGCTGGCCAAGGTTGAAGGCATGCCGCTTGGCGCGCTCGAACAAGGCGTGCCGTGGAACTGGCAGAGCTTCGGTGAGTATCTCGGCGCACTCGACGGCTCCATTGCGGTGAACGCCGGGTTCATGTTGGGCCACAGCGCGCTGCGGCGCTACGTGCTCGGCCCCGAGGCCAACCGCCGCGCCGCTACTCCCGACGAACTCGCGCAACTGCGAGCGGTTCTCGCCGACGCGTTGCGCGACGGCGCGCTTGGCCTGTCGACCGATGTATCGCATGTGCACAGCGACGGCAATGGCGACCCCGTTCCGGCGCGCGGCGCGCACGCCGACGAGGTGCTCGCGCTGTGTGAAGAAACGGGTCGGTGGCCAGGCACGAGTCTCGAGGGCATCTTCGACGGCGCGAGCGAAGGCTTCAACGCGGACGAGCTGGAACTGTTGCCCGCCATGTCGGCGCGTTCGAATCGCGTGCTGAACTGGAACCTGCTCGTCGTCGACTCGCGCGACCCTGGTCGCGTTGATCGTCACCTCGCCGTGTCGCGACTCGCCCGCGAGCGCGGTGGGCGCGTCGTGGCGCTCACGATGCCGGTCATCGTTCCGATGAACATGAGTTTCCGCAACTACTGCGCGCTCAACCTCATGCCGGGTTGGGGGCCGATCCTCAACGCGCCGTTGTCCGAACGCATCGAGCGCCTGCACGACCTTCCAACTCGCCGCATGATGGAGTCGCGCGCCGATAGTGATGAAGCAGGTATGTTCCGACGACTCGCCGACTTCGGCGGCTACATCATCGGCGATACGTTCGCCGACGCCAACGAGGGCTTGCAGGGTCGCGTTGTGCGAGACATCGCCGCCGAGCGCGGTGCTCACCCCTTCGACACGCTCATCGACATCGTCATTGCCGACGACCTGCGCACCGTCTTGTGGCCGAGCGCGCCCGATGATGACGACGCGCACTGGAACATGCGTCGCACGTTGTGGGACGAGCCCGATGTGTTCCTCGGTGGTAGCGACGCGGGCGCGCACCTCGACCGTATGTGCGGTAGCGCGTATCCCACGCAGTTCCTCGCCGACACGCTGCGCGGCCGAAAGATGGTGTCGCTCGAATGGGCGGTGAACGCTTTGACCGATCGGCCGGCCCGCCTCTTGGGACTGCGCGATCGGGGCCGCATCGCCGAGGGATGGATCGCGGATCTGGTCGTCTTCGACCCGACCACTGTCGGTGCGCAACCCGCGACTCTCGCGAACGATCTTCCGAGCGGCGCGGTGCGCATGACCGTGGCGTCGACGGGCGTGGCGCGAGTATTCGTGAACGGCGTGGCCACCGTCGTTGACGGCGAAGCCACCGGGGCCCTACCCGGCACCGTGCTGCGATCAGGCGTCGACACCGACACCGTGACGGCGCGCTGATCGCCCCCTTCGCGCGGGGAAGCGGTGAGGAGCGTCGGTCAGCGCAATATGGCGAAGAAGGCGCGTAGGTCATCCACGAGTGCAGTGGGGTTCTCGAGAGCGGGGAAGTGGCCCCCGTCGTCGATCTCGGTCCAGCGGCGGATGTCGTAGAATGGCTCGACGAGTTCGCGTGGTGGGCGGTTCGCTTCGTTGAACACGGCGACACCCGTCGGCACCTCGATGCGCGCTGGTTGCACGATCGTCGAGCCGCGGCTGAAGGTTTCGTAGTACATGCGTAGCGACGGGCCGATCGACCGAGTCAGCCAATAGAGGCTGACGTTGGTGAGCAACTCGTCGCGCGTGAACCGGCGGTACGGATCGCGAACGCCGTGCTGATCCGCGCAGTCGGTCCAACGCCACCACTTTTCGAGGATCCACGACGCGAGACCAGCCGGTGAGTCGGTCAGCGCGATCGCGACGGTTTGGGGCTTGGTGCGCTGCAGATGCACGTACCCCCACTCACGATCCCGATAGGTCTTCACGGCCTCCCACCATTGGCGCTCAGGCTCGGTCAGCGCGGCTTCGTCGATCGGCGGCGCGAGCATCGTGAAGTGCAAGCCGATCATCTTGTCGACGTGGCCGGCGCCGAGCGCGGTGGTAACCGCGCTACCCCAGTCGCCACCGTGCGATGCGAAGCGCTCGTAGCCGAACGAGACCATGAGTTCGACCCATGCGCTCGCGGTGCGCGCGGCGTTCCATCCACGCTCGCGCGGGGCCGAGGAGAACCCGTATCCCGGCAGCGATGGCACGACCACGTGAAACGCATCGCGGGCATCGCCGCCGTGGGCGACCGGATCGCGGAGGGGCTCGATGACTTTGGTCATCTCGAAGAAGCTGCTGGGCCATCCATGCGTGAGCACCAGTGGCATTGCATCGGGCTCCGCGCTGGGTGCGTGGATGCAATGCACGGTGACGCCGTCGATGTCGACAAGTCGATGGTCGAAGCGATTGAGCGCGGCCTCGTGGCTGCGCCAGTCGTACGACGATCTCCAGTAGTCGCAGAGCTCACGTAGCCAGTCGACGCTCGTGCCGTAGTCCCATCCGGCGTCAGGCAACGACTGCGGCCAAATGGTCGCGTCCAGTCGGCGCCGCAGATCGTCCAAGAGTGGCTGCTCGATGGCAATTCGGAATTCACGCGTCTGCATGGCCATCTACGCTGTCACACGTCACGTCTCGGCGCCGCCAGACGTTTGTCCAAGGGGGAGCAATGGAGTTCGGGTACTTCGCCCAGATGTTTGTGCCGGCCGCCGAGCAAGCGGTCATCCCAGGTTACGAACAGCAGCGGCTGCTCGAGAACCTCGAGCTATCGGTGATGTCCGAGGAGTTCGGGTTCAAGTACGTCTGGGCGTCTGAACACCATTTCCTGCGGGAGTACTCGCACATGCCAACGCCCGAGGTGTTCCTTGCCTTCGTAGCGGCTCGTACACGGCGTATTCGCATCGCGTCTGCCATCTTCAACATCACGGCCCCGGTGAACCATCCGGTGCGAACTGCCGAGCGGACCGCCATGCTCGACAACTTGTCGAACGGCCGCTTCGAACTCGGCACCGGTCGCGGATCGAGCAGCACCGAGGTGTACGGCTTTGGCATACCCAACGTCGATGACACACGCGACCTGTGGGAGGAGTCGATTCGCCAGCTGCCGCGTATGTGGGGCGATGAGTTCTACGAGTACGAGGGTCACTCGTTCTCGGTGCCGCGCCGCGAGATCTTGCCGCGCTG
>JAYUFA010000222.1:0-14786 GCA_043738925.1 Actinomycetota bacterium | reverse complement strand
GGCTCGATAGCCACGTGGCGATGAGCGCGATCCAACGGGGCGACATCGCTTCTCGAATGGTGTCGTCTTCTTGCGCGGCGCCCATGAGACCTGATGTGAGGCGTGTGAGCGCACCGGGTGCGATGCAGTTCACGGTGACGCCGTAGCGCACAAGTTCCATCGCGGCGATCACCGTGAAGGCGGCGATGCCGGCCTTGGCGGCGCCGTAGTTGGTCTGGCCGACGTTGCCGTAGATGCCCGAGGGCGACGCGGTGTTGATAATGCGCGCGTCGACCGTGATGCCGGCCTTGGTCTGCTCGCGCCAATACGACGACGCGTAGTGCGATGTGGCGAATGTGCCCTTGAGGTGCACCTTGATGATCGAGTCCCAATCGGCTTCGCTCATCGAGAAGATCATGCGATCGCGCAGGATGCCCGCGTTGTTGATGAGGATGTCGAGGCGGCCGAATGCATCGATCGCCTGATCGATGAGTTGCTTGGCGCCGTCCATGTCGCTGATGTCGTTGCCGTTGACGACGGCCTCGCCGCCCATAGCACGAATGAGTTCCGCGACCTCGTTGGCCGGGCCGGCGTCGGCGCCGATGCCGTCGGGGCTCGCGCCGAGATCGTTCACGACGATCTTCGCGCCATGCTCGGCGAGCATCAACGCGTGCTCGCGGCCGATGCCGCGACCGGCGCCGGTGATAACGGCCACGCGGCCTTCGCACAACTTGGTCACGGCTTCTCCCTTGACGACCTCGATGATCGGCGCCATTAGAGCACGAGCCAATCGGGGAGGGCGACCCAGCGGCACGCAGAACTCGGGTGATGGCCGGGCCGAAGCTCCGCCATCACCCGTGCGTCCGGCAAGGTTGTCTTCAGTGCGAGTTGCTGCTCACGACACGGTCGGTCGAGTCGCGCTGCTCGTGGATGAGGCGGATCAACCAGTAGCGCAGGTAGCGCTGGATGCTCATGGTGAGAAACAGCACGCTGCCCACGACGGTGACCGCCAGCCCAAAGTTGCTGAGCACGTTGTAGTCGGCCCATTCGTCTGGAACCTTCGAGCTGTGCGTCGCGGTATAGGACACGAGCGTGATGATGAGCCCGGCGATCATCAAAACGATGCCGACGATCATCCAGGTTCGCTCGGGGTTGGCGCGCCCGCCGGTGACTTTCAGCTGCTCCACCTCAGATTGGAACTGCTGGAGTCGAGGCGAGACCTCCATCGGCGTATCGGTCATATGCGTGATGCTCCTTGCAACTGGCTGAACGGTGTGGTTGGTACGAGAACTATTGGAACGAGTTCAGTGGGTGGCGCCGAGGTAGGCGTCGGTGAGTTCTTCTGCGATCGAGGCCGGGTCGCCGGTGCGGGTGATGCGGCCGTGGAGCATGATTGACGCCCTCGTGGCGACGCCAAGAACCGCCTGCGCAAACTGTTCGACGATGAGGATCGACAAGCCCTGGCTCGCCAACTCGGCTACGCGTTGGTACAGCTCTTCGACGATGAGCGGCGCAAGGCCCATCGACAGTTCATCGAGGAGCAGTACGGCCGGGTTCGAGGCCAGGGCGCGTGACATGGACAGCATCTGCTGCTCGCCGCCCGACAGGGTGCCGGCGATCTGCTTGCGGCGTTCTTTGAGGCGCGGAAACTGGGTGAACGCCACGTTCTGCACGTGGTCGAAGCTCACGCCGCTGAACGTGAACATCCGCAGGTTTTCGGTGACCGTGAGGTTCGGAAAGATGCCGCGTCCTTCGGGCACCAGGCAGACACCCGCCCGGGCCAACGCGTCAGATGTGACGCCGTTGACGTTGCGCCCGTTCAGCAAGACCTGACCGGCTGAGGGGACGATCTGGCCGCTGCACACGGCCAAGGTGGTGGTCTTGCCGGCGCCGTTCGGGCCGAGCAGCGCATACACCTGCCCCGGCTCGAGCGTGAGGTTCACGCCATGCAGCACGTCGATGGTGCCGTAGCCGGCCCGCAGGTTGACGAGTTCGAGGACCGGGGTGGTCATGCTGCTCCCTCTTCTGCGGCTGCGCCGAGGTAGGCGGCCTGCACGGCCTTGTTGGACTGCACCTCGGCGGCGCTGCCGGTGGCGATGAGCTGACCGAAGTCGAGCACATGGATGAAGTGGCAGGTGCTCATCACGAACGCCATGTCGTGCTCGACGAGCAGTACGCCGAGGCCATCTCGAATGAGCTCGCGCAACAGCGACGCCATGCTTTCGGTTTCTTCTTCGTTGAGACCCGACGATGGTTCGTCGAGCAACAAGATGCGCGGGTTCGTGGCCAATGCTCGCGCAAGCTCGACGAGGCGCGCGGTGCCGGTGGGCAAGGTGCCCACCATGAAGTTGGCGACGCTGCTGATGCCGACCCGTTCGAGCATCTCGGTCGCGACTCGACCGGGGTTGAAGCCGGAACGATCCCACGACTTGCGCGACTCGGCGGCGACGAGCACGTTGTCGCGCGCGGACAGGTTCGAGAACGCCTCGAGCTTTTGGAAGGTGCGGGCGATGCCCATACGTGCGCGCTTGGTGGGCGTCTTGTTGGTGATGTCGACACCATCGAGCACGACACGCCCGCGTGTCGGCGGCTGCAGACCGGTGATCACGTTGAACAGCGTGGTCTTGCCCGCTCCATTGGGCCCGATCAATCCGGTGATCTGACCGGGCTCGCAGTGGACGTTGACGTCAGAGTTGGCGCGCAGCCCACCGAACTGCACGGTGATGTTTTCAGCTGACAACAGGGGCACGGAGCACCTCCTCATGAACACGGTTGTTCGACACGGGTGCGTGCCCGGCGAGTTCGTCGGCGATCCGAAGGCGCCGATCAAGTTGAGCCACATTGTCGTCCGTAAACGGACGGACAAGGCCGAGCTCGCCGATCTCGTCGCGCCCGATGTCTTGTTCGCGCTGTCGGGCGACGAAGAGCGCTTTCTCCTCGCGCGCGTCGCGACGCCACGGAAGCAGTGCAGCAAGATCTCGGCCGGCGTAGAACACAGCGCCGTCGGGACGGAACGCCATGGTGATCGCCGCGATACCAGGGCCGATGAGCGCGACCGAAGTGAGCCAGCCGCTACCGAACAAGTCGTTGAGTAGGCCGTGGTTCTTGAAGATCTGTTGGAGCGCAGGAAAGGATGCAAGACCGATGGCGCCCATGAACGCGGCGACCGGGAAGCGAACGCCCTGCACCGCGAGCAGAAGCACCAACGGGAGCCCGAGGAACAAGGGGAACGAGTCGACTCGCAGCGCCGACTGCTGGAGGCCGTACATGGCTCCGGCGAAGCCGGCGATGGCGCCCGAGAGCGCGAACACCGCAACCTTGGCCCACAGGAGGTTGACACCGATGGTGGCCGATGCCGCCGGGCTGTCGGACATCGCGATCCAGCGGCGCGCCCATCGTGTGTTGCGCAGCAACTCGAGGAGCACGAACAGCAGACCAAACGCGATGGCGAGGAAGATGACGAACGCCCTGCGGTCGTGTTCGTCGCTGCTCATCTTGATACCGAAGATCACCAGTGGTTTGTAAAAGGAACCAGATTTGGTGTTGCTGATGATCTTCGGGTGACGGAACAGGATTTTGTCGGCCAGCTCCGCGAAGGCCATCGTGGCGAGCGCGAGGTAGAGACCCTTCAGGCGCAGCGCAGGTAGCGCGACCACCACCCCGAGCGGGGCGCAGACCAATATGACCCAGAGAATGCCAATCGGGCGGCCGTCCTGACCGCCGAAGTGGGTATACATCGCTGCGCCGAAACCGGCGATGGCAAAGTTGGCGAAGCTCACCTGGCCTGCCCATCCGATGAGGGGCACGAGCGACAACATCACGAGTGCAAGGCACAAGAACCCGGCCCCGTTGCCGAGCCAAACCGGCCCTCGGCGACCGAAGTGCGTGCCACCGAACCAGGGAATCCAGCCGTTGGCCCAGACGACGACGAGGCCGACCATGAACGCCGCGGCGCCGATGGCTTCTTTGGGGCTCGTCAGGCGTTCGGTGCGCTTGGTGAGACGAATACTGCCGGTCTCGAGCCGCGCCTGGGGCAAGAAGATGACGGCTACGAACAAGATGATCGCGGGTATGGCGTCAGGCGCATACGAGAAATTGGTGCCGAACTTCAAGAACTGACCGGTGAAGGCTCGTGTGAGCCCGATGATCATGCCGCCGGCGAAGGCCCATGGCAGGCTCTTCAGTTGCGCGATTGCCGCAGCGGCGAATGCGATCACGACGAGCAACGTGAGGTTCTCGACCACCATGCCCGTCTCGGGTGCGATCAGGATGCCGGCGATACCCGCCGTCATGCAGCCGAGCGCCCACGAGGCGCCGCTGACCACGTCGGGCCGAACGCCATTGAGACCCGCAAGGTTGCGATTGTCGACGACTGCTCGCATTGCGATGCCCGTGCGCGTGCGATAGAGCACCGTGCGCAGCACCAAAGCGATGAGCAGCGCCACGGCAACCGTGATGATGCGATGCCACGTGGCGGTGATGTCGCCGATGGCGACACCCTTGGAGCTTTCGAAGAAGTGGGGAAGGGCGCGCCCGCCGACTTTGCCCGGCTTCCAGATGGTGAGTGTGATGCCCATGAACGAAAGCATGAGGCCCACGGTGACCATGAGCTGCACGACCAGCGGGGCATTGCGGAGGCGGCGCATCAGGAGCTTGTCGAGGGCCACGCCGAGCAGCGGGGCGAGAACGAAGATGACGGCGATCAACGCAAACGGTGCCGGCCAATGACGATGGACCCTGAGCTCCCAGTAGGCGAACGCGAGGAACGCGCCGATCGAACCGTGGGCGAAGTTGAAGATGCCAGTGGTGGAGTAGGTCACGACGAGACCGAGCGCGGAGATGGCATAGATGCCACCGAGCGAGATCCCGACGACGAGAAACGTGGTCATGTTGGCCTGGTTGTACGGTCCCAGACCACGGTTCATCGTGTACACGTACCCGATGCCCACCAAGACGGCGGCGGCCATCAACAGCGTTGACGGCCTTGCCTTGAGCAGCCTCACGAATCCCCCCGTGTGCGTTCCTGATCGAATGAGAAGAACCTGCCGCTGCGCCGGCCGCGCCCGAAAGGGCTCGGCCGGCGCAGCAGAGAACGATCAGGTCAGTTGAACGCCTTCGCGGCCTCGGCCGGGTCGAGCGTTTGTGTGGTCACGTTGTCGGCTGAGCAATCGAGCTTGCCGCGCTCCGCGGGGTACACCCGAGTGAACTTGCCCCCCTTGACCTGGAGCAGGACGAAGCAGTTGCTGAATCCCTTGAGGTCCTTGGCACCAATCCATCCGTTGGCCGTGAAGTCCTTCGTGTTCTTCAGGCCGTCGAGAATGGCAGCGCGCGTGATGGCGTTCGGGCCACTCTTGGCGACGATGCCATCCACAACCTGCTTGAGGAGCACTGCGGCCTGCCAGGCCTGCGCACCGAAGGAGTCGACCTTGTCGGCTCCGACGCTATCGACGTAGGCCTTGGCCTCGGGGTTGAGATCGGCCTCTTCGAACGGCAGGAACTGCATCCACATGTAGGTGTCCTCGACGTCGGCGCCGCCGTTGCCGATGAAGGCCTTGGTGTAGCAGGCGAGCGAGCAGGCCCAGACCTTGACCGTGCTGAGGCCCTGCGCCTTGGCTTCTTTGCGCATGGTGTAGAAGGCGCGGTCGTTCGAGCCGTCATAGACGTACGTGGCGTTCGCGGCCTTTGCTGCCGCGACCCTCGGTGTGTAGTCAGCCTGTGTGTTCGAGCCCGAGACCTTGGGCGTGGCATCGAACTTGATGCCGACCGAGGTCTGGCCGGTCACTTGGTAGGTCGCGGACTGCACCGTGGTGGGCAGATCGCCCGGTACGAGGAACAGACCGTGCAGCGCCGGATCGACGTTCTTCAGGTAGTACTTGGTGGGTCCGATGAACGCCTTCAGGGTGCGTGAACCTTTGAGCACGTTGCACGGCTCGGACACGCCCTGGATGATGTATGTGGTCGGGTTGCACTGCTCGTTGATGTCGTTGGCGAGCGCGGCCAGGTCGGGCAGACCGGTCGCGGCGCCCGCCTTGTCGACGCAGCCACTGATCGGGGTCACGTCGGGATTGAACAGCGCGTTGTTGCCGACCATGGCGACCGAGCTCTTGCAGGCCTCGATGTCGCCGTTCTTCGACTCGCTCGGATCGAGCTTGGAGTCGTAGGTCTTGACCTCAAGCTGACGGCAGCCGATACCACCGTTGGCATTGACGTACTTGGCGTACGCGTTGAGTGCGTCGAGGTTGCCCTGGAACAGGCCAGGTGCGAGCGGCGAACCGACGTCGGCCATGACCGTGACGGTGATCTTCGTGTCGGACACACCTATCTCGGTGGCCTTGAGCGCTTCGCTCTTGCACTTGTCGGCGGCGGTGGTCGTGGCAGTGCCGCCGCTACCCGTTCCTGAGCCGGTACCGCCCGTGGCGGTGCCACCTGTCGCGGCTGGCTTTGCGGTAGTGGTGGCTGAGCTCGAGCTACCGCTGCGCCCGCAGGCCCCTACTACCAACGTGAACGCGAACAGAATCGCGATCCATCGCAGTCTTCTCATGTGGTTCCCCCTCGTGGACACCCGTGTGGAGTGCGCCGGAGCCGTGAGACACCGGTCGCACGCACGGAGTCTGGTGCCTGTGGTCACACTTGGCAAATATCGACGGAAGCCGCTCACCATGGGTGGCTTTGTCGGAGCGTCGCGTTGCAGCCGGCCGTCGCTTCGAGGTTGCCGGTTGTTCGCACTACGTTTTCGTCCCTATGCCGTTGCCATCCAAACGTGACCACGCCGAGTTCGGACGCCGCCTCGCGGCATGGTTCTCCACGAAGCTGCCCGCCGGATCCGACCCGAGCGTCACCGACCTCGCGATCCCCGAAGGAACAGGGCTCTCCAGTGAGACGCTCTTGTTCTCGCTCCAGACCACGGTCGAGGGTGGCCCCCATACCGAGCGCTACGTCGCGCGCATTCGTCCGGAGATGACCGACTATCCGGTCTTTCCGGAGTACGACCTCGCATTGCAGCATCGCTGTCTCCATCTGGTCGGTGCACACAGCGATGTGCCAGTACCGCAGGCGCCCTGGATCGAGCTCGATGAAACACCGCTCGGCGCGCCGTTCTTCGTCATGCGTCGCGTCGACGGTGTGGTGCCATCGGACATGCCGCCGTATGTCTTCGGCGGCTGGTTGTACGACGCGACTGCGGCCGAGCGGGCAACGTTGCAACGCAACGCCGTTGGTGTGCTCGCACAGCTGCATGCGATTGACGTGAACACACCCGACGCCGCGTTCCTTGATCGACCGCAGTGGGGCGCGACGCCGCTCGATCAACACCTGCGCTATCAACGTTGGTACTACGACTGGGCGCGCGAGGACGTGCAGTACGACCTCATCGAGCGCATGTTCGTGTGGCTCGAAGCGAACCGGCCGACGAATGAGCGCGTGGTGATCAACTGGGGCGACGCCCGCATCGGCAACATCATGTGGCGCGACTTCGCTCCGGTAGCCGTACTCGACTGGGAGATGGCTGCCGTTGGCGCGCCCGGTGTCGACGTGAGCTGGATGATCTTCATGCACCGGTTCTTCCACGACATGGCCACGCGTCATGACATGCCGGGCCTACCCGACTTCATGCGTCGTGACGACGTCGCCCGGCAGTACGAGGAGCTGGCCGGCAAGCCCGCTGGCGACCTCGAGTACTACGAGGTGTTCGCCGCCCTGCGGTTTGCCATCATCAGCCTGCGAACCACTTCGCGCGCGATCGCGTACGGCGACATGGCGCCGGTTGACGATCCGTCCGACTTGATCATGCACCGCCCCCTCGTCGAGGCGATGCTCGACGGCAGCTATTTCGCGTCGTAGCACAGACCCGTGTCGGCGACGCCGACGCGCAGGAGTGCATTCACGCCTCCACGATAGTGTCGCGCTGATGAGCGATTCCTATCCGCAGCAGTCCGCGCGCACACGACGATTCACCCTCGGGGCGCCGCGCGACATACGGGTGGCTTCCCAGGGTGATCGCGTGGCGTTTCTCCGGTCAACCGCTGGCGACGATCCCGTCAATCGCCTGTGGGTGCTCGACATCGATACCGGCGCGTGTCGCATGGTCGTCGATCCGGCGGTGCTTCTCGCCGGACCTTCTATCGACGGTGACGAGAACGCAGCCGAGCGAGCCAGGCGTGAGCGGGCGCGTGAGGCCGGTGGCGGCATCGTGTCATTCGACGCGGATCCGGCGCTGACCTACGCCGTTTTCGTTCTTGGCGGACGGCTGTTTCGCACGGACCTGCTGGATGATGTCACGACCGAGCAGGTCGGAACATCGAACGCCTTCGATCCGCGACTTGACCCGACCGGCACGCGCGTCGCGTACGTATCTGGCGCAGGTCTGCGGGTGGTCGACGCGGGCGGCGATCATCTGGTGGTAGGCGCAGACGATCCCGACGTGTCGTGGGGTTCCGCCGAATTCGTCGCGGCAGAGGAAATGCATCGCGCCCGCGGCTATTGGTGGGGGCCCGACGGCAAGCACTTGCTCGTGGCGCGCGTCGACGTGTCGAAGGTGGCGTCGTGGTGGATCGCCTCGCCGGTCGATCCTTCCGCGCGGCCGCGCGCTGTGCGCTATCCGCACGCAGGTTCCGACAACGCAAAGGTGTCGCTGGCGATCGTCGGACTCGACGGAACGCAGGTCGAGGTCGACTGGGCCGGGGGTGAGTTCGAGTACTTGTGCGATGCGTCGTGGGCACCGCGCGCGAGTCCAACGTTGACCGTGCAGTCACGCGACCAACGCACGCTGGCGGTGCTCGCCGTCGATCCACATACTGGCGCGACGACAGAGATTCATCGTCAGCACGACGACACGTGGGTCGAACTCGTCCCCGGCGCGCCCACGTGGATGGGCGACCGTCTCGTCACCGTGATCGACCAGGACGACACGCGTCGGCTGTGCATCGACGGCGTTGCCGCGACACCAGCCGGTGTCCACGTGCGCCGTGTCATCGAAGCGGTCGATGACGCCGTCTATGTCGCGGCAACCAGCGATCCGACGGAAGTACACATCGCGCGTGTCGGGGTCGACGGTTCGTTCGCGTGGCTCACCGATGAGCCTGGTGTGCACAGCGCCGCCTTCGGAGGTGAATGCGCGGTGGTCTCGTCATCGTCGATGCACACCGCCGGCGCGCGATTCTCGGTGCGGCGCGGCCCCACGACCGTTGCCGTTATCGAGTCGGTTGCCGAGACCCCAGTGGTGCGACCGAATGTCGAATTTCACACGGTTGGCGATCTGGAACTGCGTGTCGCGCTGGTGTTGCCGCGCGACCTACCACGCGATGTCAAGTTGCCGGTGTTGCTCGATCCCTACGGCGGGCCGCACGCGCTGCGTGTGCAAAAGGCGTCGAACGCGTTCGCGACGTCTCAATGGTTCGCCGACCAGGGGTTCGCGGTCATCGTGTGTGACGGTCGCGGCACTCCCGCACGCGGTGCCGCGTGGGAGCGCTCTGTGCGCGGTGATCTGGCCACGTTTGCGCTGGAGGACCAAGTCACGGCTCTGAACGAGATCGCTGATCGTTTTGCGCGGCTCGATCTTTCGCGCGTCGCTATTCGTGGTTGGTCGTTCGGCGGCTACTTGGCCGCGCTCGCCGTGCTGCGCAGGCCCGATATCTTCCACGCCGCCGTCGCCGGCGCGCCGGTGACGGACTGGGCGCTGTACGACACGCATTACACCGAGCGATACCTGGGCGATCCTCGCAACGAATTGCACAACTACGAGCGTTCGAGCCTGCTGTCACTCGCGCTGCGACTGACCCGTCCGCTGCTGCTCATACACGGCATGGCCGACGACAACGTCGTGATGGCGCATACCTTGCGGCTTTCGCAGGCGCTGCTCGAAGCAGGTCGCGCTCATCGGGTGTTGCCGTTGTCGGGCGTCACCCACATGACACCGCAAGAGACCGTGGCCGCCAATTTGCTCATGCTTGAACTCGAGTTCCTCCGCGACGCGATGCGTATCGATGGCTGGGAACCCGCCTACCGGTGGAAGCCAATGCTGCCGCGCCGCGGTTGAGTGCGATCAGACTGAATTACCCCCGTCAGTACCGAGCGACGAGGGCTACGTCTCCGCGAGGGTGACTGACACCGCAAGGCGATCACCGCTGACCAAAGTGATCGGCTCGGCGACGCGGCCGGCGGCCGCGACGTCGCCGAGCGCGTGCGCGGCGAGCGCAAGGCGCGCCACGGTGTCGGTGACCAGCACGCGCGAGACGGGCGTGGTGAGTGACTTCTTGGCCTCGGTTTTCGCCTTGCGAATCTCGCCGAGCAGTTCACCCGCGAGATCGCTCATCGCCGGATCGGTGCCTGCCGCGACAGACCGCAATGCCGCGGCGTCGGGCCACGCGTTGCGGTGTACCGAGTCGTCGTGCCACCACGACCAGACCTCCTCGGTGACGAACGGCAACAGTGGCGCGAACAATCGCAGCAACGTCGACAGCGCGAGCCGCAGTGCGTGCTGCGCGGAATGTGCGCCCTCGATGTTGTCGCTGTACGCGCGCGGCTTGACGAGCTCGACATGGTTGTCGGTGAAGTCCCAAAAGAAGGTCTCGGTGCGTTCGAGCGCGCGGGCGTAGTCGTAGGCGTCGAAGGCTCGCGTGGTGTCATCGACCAGCGCGGCGAGCTTCGCCAGGAACGCTCGATCAAGTGGTTCGGTGATCGCGGCGGCGTCGATGGCGGTGTCGGTACCGAAGGCGAGTACGAACTTCGACGCGTTCAACAGCTTGATCGAAAGGCGACGACCGATTTTCATCTGCGACTCGTCGAACGCGGTGTCGGTGCCGGGCCGACCGCTCGCCGCCCAGTAGCGCACCGCGTCGCTGCCGTATTGCTCGAGGAGGTGCAACGGAGTCACGACGTTGCCCTTGGACTTCGACATCTTCTTGCGGTCGGGGTCGAGAATCCAACCCGACAATGCGGTGTTGTGCCACGGCACCGAGCCATGTTCAAGATGTGAACGCACCACGCTGGAGAACAGCCAGGTGCGGATGATGTCGTGGGCCTGTGGTCGCATGTCCATCGGGAACGTGCGCGCAAACAGGTCGGCGTCGTCAACCCAGCGACAAGCGATCTGCGGTGTCAGCGACGACGTTGCCCACGTATCCATGATGTCGGGATCGCCGATGAAGCCGCCCGGCTTACCGCGCTGTGCGTCGGTGTAGCCGGGTGGCACGTGACTGGCCGGGTCGATCGGCAGCGTGTCGTCATCGGGCACGATCGGTGTGTCGTAGATCGGGTGACCGTCGGCGTCGAGTGGGTACCACACGGGGATCGGCACACCGAAGAAGCGTTGGCGGCTCACCAACCAGTCGCCGTTGAGGCCCCCAACCCAGCTTTCGTAACGGCCGCGCATGTACGCGGGCACCCATGACAGTTCGCGACCGCGTGCGAGGAGCGTGTCACGCAACGCCTGATCGCGGCCACCGTTGCGGATGTACCACTGGCGCGTGGTGACGATCTCGAGTGGCTTGTCACCTTTTTCGTAGAACTTCACCGGATGCGTGATGGCGCGCGGTTCGCCGATCATCTCACCGGACGCGCGCAATTGTTCGACCACGAGCTTTTGGGCGGACACGACGGTCTTGCCGACGAGTTGCGCGTACGCGTCGCGCGCTGCTTCGGTGGTGATGGCCTCCGGCACGTCGGCGAGGACGCGGCCGTCGCGGCCGATGATCGCGCACACCGGCAGCGCCAGCTCCCGCCACCAGATCACGTCGGTGAGATCACCGAAGGTGCACACCATCGCGATGCCGGTGCCCTTTTCGGGGTCGGCAAGCTCGTGCGCGCGGATCGGCACTTCGACGTCGAACAACGGCGTATGCACGGTGGTGCCGAACAGCGGCTGGTAGCGCGGGTCGTCGGGATGCGCGACGAGCGCGACGCATGCAGCGAGCAGCTCGGGTCGCGTGGTGTCGATGTTGATGTCGCCTTGGCCGTCGCTGCGATGAAACGCGAGTGTGTGATACGCGCCCTGGCGTTCTCGGTCTTCGAGTTCGGCTTGCGCGACGGCGGTGCGAAACGTGACGTCCCACAAACATGGCGCTTCGCTTTGATAGGCCTCACCACGCGCGATGTTGCGGAGAAAGGCCTGTTGTGAGGTGCGCTGGCAGTGGTCGTCGATCGTCGCGTAGGTCATGGTCCAGTCGACCGACAGGCCGAGGTGGCGGAAGAGGTCCTCGAAGGCCTTTTCGTCCTCGACCGTGAGGCGATGGCACAGAGCGATGAAGTTGCGGCGACTGATCGCGACGGGCTTGTCGGCGTCGGCCTTGACCGGCGGCTCGAACGCGGGGTCATAGGCGATCGAGGGGTCGCAGCGCACACCGAAATAGTTCTGCACGCGGCGTTCCGTAGGAAGGCCGTTGTCGTCCCACCCCATTGGGTAGAACACCGAACGACCGCGCATGCGCTGGTAGCGGGCGATCGTGTCGGTGTGGGTGTAGCTGAACACGTGGCCCACGTGCAACGAGCCCGACACCGTCGGTGGCGGCGTGTCGATCGAGAACACGCTCTCGCGGAGCGCAGTGCGATCAAAGCGGTAGATGCCTGTGCGCTGCCACGCAGCATCCCACTTCTGTTCGATGCCTTCGAGGGCGGGCTTTTCGGGAATGGCGGCAGGTCGGGTGGGCGAGCTCATTGCTGCCAGACGCTACCGGGCATGATCCGCTGTCGACGATGCCGCCGCGGTGGTCTCGATGATGGTCAGCGAGTCGCGAGCGCGACGTCGATGCCGAGCACGGCGCGGTTGTGGCCGCGTGCCTTCGCGTTGTGCAAGGCGTCGGTCGCGGCGTGAATCAGCCGGTCGGCTGAGGTGTCTTGACCCGCTTCAACCACCCCGATGCTCAGGGTGAAAGGCGCGATCGATCGCTGCCGCAGCTCATGGCCGAGCACGGCACGGATGCGCTCGGTCACCACCAGGGCTTCACGCGCCCCACCCTCGCCGAGGATCACCATGAATCGATCACCGTCGAGGTGGAACAGGCGGCCGATGTCGGCGATCTCGCGGGCGGCGACCGAGGTCACCAGGCGCAGCGCAAGGTCGCTCGCGGCCGGCCCCTGGTGCGCGTGGTAGCGACCGAGTTCGTCGATGTCGAACAGCAACACGCACAGTGCCACGTCGCGCTCGATCAACGCTTCGAGCGCCTGCATCGCGGCGGCGTCGTCGCTCGCGATCGCCGTCTCGTCGGCTTCTTCGCCCTCGGAAACCCACGTGGCGACGTCGACGAAATCGACGGAGCCATCGAGGTCGTCGGGATGAGCGTCGGTCAGCGCGTCGCGGCCGAACGCCCGAACGGTGGCGACGTGCGTGGCGGTGGCGCGCGCGATCGCTTCGTACGACTCGACGAGATGCGTCGACGGTTGTTGGTCGATGGGTCCGAACGCGTACAGGAGGCCCACGATGCGGCCGGTCGCGAGGAGTGGCACGCAGATCGCTGAGCAATGCTCGGTCAGGCGCTCGCGAAGATGTGGGCAAACCTCATCGATGTCGGTCGTCGCGTAGACGAGCGTGACACCGTCGCGTGCGGCGACAGAATCCCAGGGCGACGAG
This sequence comes from Actinomycetota bacterium, assembly GCA_043738925.1. GTDB lineage: Bacteria > Actinomycetota > Acidimicrobiia > Acidimicrobiales > WLNW01 > WLNW01. The sequence continues at coordinate 1,246 of JAYUFA010000222.1, read as the reverse complement.
ATGTCGCGCCGTCCGCGAGGTGTCGCGCCCGTTGCGAACGCGAGCCGCAACATCGGTTCATGGGGGTCGAGCAGGTGCAGCTCGACCGGGCGTTGATCGTCGATCGCCAATACCGCCTGGTGCGCGAGTTCGACGACCTCGGTCTGTGTCTCGGCCAGTTCGAGGCCGGACTCGAGTTCGCGCTCAATGGCCCGACGTCGCAGCACCGAGGCGTGACGGCGAGCGACCTGCTGTAGCCGCACGTCGAGGTCTTGTCGTCTGGCCCGCTCACGGCGAAGGAGTTGCATGACGATCATCGCCGCGGCCGCGACAAGCGCGATCATGATGCCGAGGAGCAGAGTCACCGGTCTCTATCGGCCGACACGCCGGCGCTTCAAGGAGCCTCGGCGAGCGCTCGGTCCGCTTCGATTTGACGCAGGGGGGCGATGCGGGTCGGCTATCGCCTTCGTGGACCCTGCCCGACAACGTTCGTTCCCCCGGGGTTATGGCGTCATTTGGACCACCGTCGCCATCGACCTCATCGGTTTTGGCATCGTCGCGCCCATCCTGCCGCTGTACGCCAAGCGGTTCGGAGCGTCAGGGCTCACCATTGGTCTGCTGTTCGCATCGTTCAGCGCAGCCCAGTTCGTCTGCGCACCATTGCTTGGTCGCCTGAGCGACCGCATCGGCCGCAAGCCGGTCATCTTGGTATCGCTGTTCGGCACGGCGATCGGCAGCTTCGTGACTGGCGCAGCTGGTTCGTTGGTGTGGCTCTTTGTCGGACGTGTGCTCGATGGCGCGTCGGGAGCCAGCGTCTCGGTAGCGCAGGGCGCCGTTGCCGACGTTGCCTCCGCGGCCGATCGGGCGCGACTCGTCGGTCTGCTGGGCGCAGCGTTCGGGGTCGGCTTCGTGGTCGGGCCGGCGATCGGCAGCCTGGCCGCGCTCGGCGGCGCCCGGCTGCCCTTCTACGTTGCGGGTGCCATCGCCTTGGTCAATGGTCTGGTAGCGATCGTGCGTTTGCCCGAGACGCGGCCGGTCGTCGCCGACGGTGCTCAGCGCCATGAGCGTCGGTTGGCCCCCGTTGGGTCTCGTGCGTTGCTGCATCTCGCGCTCGTGGGCTTTCTTGTCATGAGCGCGTTCAGCGGGTTCGAGGCCACGTTCGCGTTGTTCGCCGGCCGTCGCTTCGGATTGGGCGAGGCGTCGGTCGCCGCGGTGTTTATCGGCATCGGCCTGCTGTTGGTTGCCGTGCAAGGCGGCGTCGTTGGAA
>JAYUFA010000221.1:0-2105 GCA_043738925.1 Actinomycetota bacterium | reverse complement strand
TCGGTGGATCGTCGATCGACAACTTGATCTCCGACAACACGTGGCGCGCATCGCACTGCGCGACGAACAGTGGGCCGTGCGAGCCAGCAGCGTCAACGCCGAAACTACGGCCGTCGACGATGCGTACGCCGGCCGCCATTGGATCAATACCGAGGCGTACCCAGGCGAGATCGAGAAACGACAGCGCCGCGCGCACATCGACGTCAACGCGTCCGTCGGCGCACAACATCGCGACCGATCGCTCCGCCACACGAGGCGAACCGGGTACGGCGTACAGCACCTCACCGTGGACCAGCGCAGCCTCGACGAGTGCCTCGACGATGCCCGCGTATACCTCATCGAACGACGCTGCTTGTTCGTAAAGCGCGTCGAAGGATTGCGCCGGCTGCACGATGCTCACCGACGGATGTCGTGTGGTGCGCACATAGCGGTGAGCGACCGCGTTCACCGCTGCGATCGTGTCCTGCGTGACCAGCTCAGGACCGGCCGGGCCGAGCCCGACGACGACCACACGGCCTCGCCTCAAGCCGGCGGTGCCGGCAATACTCACTTGCCGCTCGCGCCCGTACCGCTGGCACCTGTACCGCTCGCGCCCGTGCTACTCGCACCTGTACCGCTCGCACCTGTACCGCTCGCGCCCGTACCGCTGGCACCTGTACCGCTCGCGCCCGTGTTACTCGCGCCGGTAGGGCCCGTATCAGATGACGGCAGTGCGGCGGGCACCGTGCTCGTGGTGGACGACGTTGCGCCCGCGGGTGGGTTGACCCTGGCGTTCTTCGCGTCCCAGGTGCCGAACGATCGGTTCACGGTGATCTTCGAACGACCGATCGTGAGGTCGAGCCAGCCCTTCGGCTGTGCCAACTGAGCGGCGATATCGGTCTTCAGCGCGTCGTCAAGCGAACGTTCTTTGTAAGCGCTCTTCACCTTGATGACGTGGAAACCGTACTGAGTCTTGACCGGGCCGACGACCTCACCGTCTTTCGCCGACGCAACTGCAGCCTCGAACTCGGGCACGAACGCGCCCTTCGCATTGCAGCCGAGATCACCACCGGTGTCCTTGTTGGACGTGTCGATCGAGTTGGCCGCCGCGAGGGTCGCGAAGTCCGCGCCACCTTTGATTTCGGAAGCGAGCTTCTTGGCCAGGGTCTCGTCGGCCACCAGGATGTGCGCTACGCACGCTTGGGAGAATGCTTCTTTCTTCCCCAGCTCGTAGAAGGCGGTGACATCGGCGTCGGTGTACCACTTGTTGGTCGTGTCGGACAAAAAGCGCGAGACGCGCGAGGTTCTCGCGCCCTGCAGAATCGCCGCATCCCTCGTCTTCGCCGCGACGCTGTCGAGGCTGTAGAGGCTCTGCTTGATGTCGGCGGTCGAGGCCGTGGTGTCCTCGTCGGCGACCGTGAGGTTGTACTGAACCATCGCCTGGTCGACGAGCTTCGCAACGATCTTGTTGGTCAGCAGCTCGGCCGCGGCAGCCGCACTCGGTGACTTGTGCGCGCTGTCGGTGAGCTGGTCGAGCAACTGCGTCTTCTGGTCGTCACTGATGGGATTGTTCGTGGGGTTCTTCACCGCTGCGATCAGCTCGTTCAGTTCGTCCATCACGTCGCTACGCGTGATGGTGCTGCCGTTCACGGTGGCTGCGCTCGTGGCGCCGCCACCACACGCCGTACCGACAAGGGTCAGCGCGACGCACAGCGACATCGCGCGCAGAATCGAAAGTCGTTTCACGGGGGCGCAGCCTAGAGGTCGGGGGCAGGGGGTCATACTCGGGCCGTTTCGATGACCGCGGCCTCGGGAGGGAACAGGTCCATGATCGCACCTGTCAGCTGACCGAGGAGGTCGGCCTTCTTGGCAATCGGGAATTGCAAGACTTTGGCCTCGGCCCGGTACTGGAATCCTTTGTACAGGCGCTGCAGACGAACGGTTTTGCTCGCGGGCAACACCACCGGTAGCAGTTTCACGTTCCATGCGGGGCCGCCGAAACTCGGGCCCTTCGCCACGGAGAGCTCGGTCACGCCGATGCGCCGACAATGCGCTCGCACACGCGCCACGCCCAACAACATCGATGCCGCGGCCGGCACGGGCCCGTAGCGATCGATCCATTCGCG
>JAYUFA010000220.1:0-2110 GCA_043738925.1 Actinomycetota bacterium | reverse complement strand
GTGAGCGTCCACGTGGCGTCGACGACGTCCGAGCGAACGGAGCGGTGGAGGAAACGCCCGATCGCTCGCCCGACCGGGCTGATGGCGAACCGCATGACTTGCCGCTTTCGGCGGTCAAGCGTGTTGCGTATGGGTGAGCTGACGAGCTGATAGACCTTACTGTCACCGGCCTTCCGGTTGGGCAACGTCGCCTCGGCCACATAGCTGAAGTGAATATCGCCGGACAGGATGCAGATCGTGATAGGTCGCTCCCGGCCTTGTGAGTCGCCAGTTCCTCCAGCGATTTCGGAGATCATGTTCAGCATGCGGACGAAGGATCGTTCGAACGCCGGCCAATCCTCAAGATCCAGCCCGCGCCGGAGCTTCTCGGACGGCCCCGCAGCAAGTCGCCCCCACGCTCGGTCGCACAGGGCGGCGTTCCAGCTTTGGAGACCGTGGAGCCCGCCGGTGACCAGTACCGGTACGGATGTAACGAGGAACAGGTGGTCACACTCATCGCGACAGCTGCGGTCGACCCACGCCCATTCTTCGGGCCCCACCATGGCTCGCTCCGGTTCGAAAACTCTGGCGTTGCGGCAGTCGATGACCACGATGCGAGTCCCGCCGAAGTCACGCACAAAACTGAATCGGTACCCGCCGTTGACGGACGCGGTGAGGTCCGCCCGAATCGCCCATGCTCGCAACGTTGCCTCGGGGTTCGCATCGCTCAGCAATGGCACAAGCATGTTCTCCTCGCGAATGACTGCGGGTGAAAGGTTGCCAAGGTGTTGGTAGATCCAATACGACATGAGCGCGCCGGTGAGGTGTTCTTGCCACCATGGTTTCGCTCGCATTTCACGAACCCATGAGCCGGAAATGTTCCAGTCATCCGTCATTTCGTGGTCGTCGAAGATCATGGTGCTCGGTACCACCGACAGAAACCACCGTTCGACGTCGGGCTGCCAGGCCTCCTGATACAGCAGGGCGTAGTCCGCGAACCCCATGGCGATTTCCGGCACGTTCCTCGGGTTCGGCCGGGCCCTGATGTGGGCCAGTGTGGTGGGCGAAGGTTCGTCGGCGTAGATCTGGTCGCCGACGAAGAGAATCAAATCGGGCCAAACGGCCGGGGGCTGCGTCGCCATGCGAAGTCCATGCGCTCGTAACGAGTCGACCCCGAGGCCTTGGGGGTCTTCGGTGGCCGAAAGCGACCAGGGAGGATGGTGTGGGGCGGCGGCCCGACATGATCCGAACAGCAGTCGCAACGGCCGTTCCGCTCCACCAAGGGTGCGAATGACACTTGGCGGAAAGTGGCTGTCGGGAGGTGGCCAGCACAGCACGCCGTCGAGATAGACCTGATATTCCGTGGTGGTTCCTGGTTCGAGACCTTCGGCTATAACCAGCGCATAATGGTGTGCACCCACCGAGAATGTTGTCGTCTCGAATGCGTTGACGGCGACGCGACAGGGCCGATCTGTCTCGACAAAGATCGTCGCCGAAGTCTGGTCCACATAGCGAAGCATCGGGCCCAGAATCAACGTGGCCATCAGGTGGTCGTCGCGATGCTGGCCTCGGCGGCTTCGGCCTGGGCTACGGGGACACCGAACCGCAAGATACGTCCCCCGAACGCTATGGAAATAAGCGTGAACCAGATCCAACCGATGGCCGCGCCCGCCAGCACGTCCGTGAACCAGTGGACGCCGAGAAGGACCCGACTGGCGGCAACCGAAGCCACGATCGCCGCTGTTGCTGCAGCCAGCACGGCCTTCATTCGGGGGGAACGCCTGCGACCGAGAAGCAGCGAGAATGCAGCATAGGAAGCGGCAGCCGCAGCGGCATGGCCAGAGGGGAACGACGACCCGGCGAAACCGGTGAGCCGGGAGATATCGGGTCTGGTCCGGGCCACCAATGCCTTCACGGTGTTCACCACGGCAAATTGGCCACCAACAACGAGCACGAGCAGCACGACGACCGATCGGCCGAGCCTGCGGCGATATTCGAGTCCGACGACGATCAGTGACACGATGATGAGCGCTTCATATCCACCCAGCATGCTGACCAACTTCAGCCCAGCCGTCGATGAGCCGACGGCGTGTTTGGCGCCCCAACGGGCGAACGCCCCGTCGAACCGGGC
>JAYUFA010000219.1:0-5590 GCA_043738925.1 Actinomycetota bacterium | reverse complement strand
GAACGCAAAGTCGATGCGCTGGTCGCTTGGCAGCGCACGCAAGGTGTCGATGGCCGGCGCGATACGCAGGTCGATACGGTCACCGAGGCCCGCTTGTTGCCAGTGCGTGCGACCGATCGATGTCCACTCGTCGCTGACGTCGCAGCAGAGCAGCCTCCCACCGGGAGCAAGCCCACGGGCGATCGCCAAAGCGCTGAACCCCGTGAACGTGCCGACTTCGACAGCGAACCGCACGCCGAGCGCGCGCGCCAGGAACGTCATGAACGCACCCTGCTCGGGCGCGATCTGCATACGCGCCACCGGCCCCAGCGCGGCGGTCGCGTCGATCAACGACTGTTGCACCGCGTCGGGACGCGCGCCGTTTGCCAACAGGTACTCGTGTAGATCAGCCGTGAGGCCGATGCCTTTGGGGTCGCTCATAGCCGCAAGCTATCGGGCGTCACCGTTTGTCGGCGGGCAAGGAGAGCATGCGGATCGCGTTCCCACGCACGGCCTTGTAGATCTGCTCGTCGGTCAGGCCGACGAACATCTTCTCGGCGATCGACAAGGTGTCGGGCCACGACGAATCGGTGTGCGGGTAGTCGGTCTCGAACGTGATGTTGTCCTCACCGATGATGTGCAGATTCTCGAGGCCGTGACGATCACGGAAGAAGCACGTGAACACATGGTCGTAGTAGTAGGTCGACGGCGGATTCGGGATCGTCTCTTTGACGCCACCCCACGCGCGGTGTTGGAACCACACATCGTCGACGCGCTCGAGCAGGTACGGCACCCAGCCCATCTGGCCTTCGCTGTACGCAACCTTGAGCTCGGGGAAGCGGATGAAGACTCCCGAGAACAAGAAGTCGGTGAGCGAGGCGAACGAGTTGTTGAACGACAGCGCCGCGTTCACCGCGGCAGGAGCGTCGGGTGACGCGGCCGGCATCTTCGACGACGAACCGATGTGCATGTTGATCGTGGTGTGGGTGTCCGAGCACGCCTGGAAGAACGGATCCCAAAGGCCGGAGTGAATCGACGGCAGCCCGAGATGGGTTGGAATCTCGCTGAAACACACCGCGTGAACGCCGCGAGCTGCGTTGCGACGCACCTCAGCGGCCGCGAGGTCGGCGTCCCACAAGGGGATGAGGCACAGCGGGATCAGGCGGCCGCCGGAATCGCCGCACCACTCCTCGACCATCCAGTTGTTGTACGCGTAGACGCACTCGAGCCCGAGTTCGCGATCCTTGGCTTCGGTGAAGGTCTGGCCGCAAAAACGGGGGAAGGTCGGAAAGGCGAGGGACTTCTCGACGTGGTCGATGTCCATGTCGAGCAAGCGCGCCTTGGGGTCCCAACAGCCGCGTCGCATGGCGTCGTAGCTGATGGGTGTGAGGGTCATGTCGTCGCGGGCGAAGCCCACAGCGGCCACGTGGCGCTTGTGCGGATAGATGCTGTCCTCGTAGAACCAAATGTCGCAGACGTCGCCCGAGCCGTCGGTGGGATCGAGCTCGTACTCGTAGTTCAGGCCACCCTTGTAGACAAGCCCGCCAATTCGGTGGCGTTCGATCCGGGGCCCGGCGGCGCGGTATTTCTCCGGTAGCCAGGTCTGCCACAAATGTGCCGGCTCGACAACGTGATCGTCGACGCTGATGATCTTGGGGATCACCGGAACAGGCATTGCAGTGGGATCAGGTGCGGTCATCGTCATCGTGCGTTCCCTTCGCGAACTGGGCAGAAGTGCGAGTATCTGACGGTGTGTCAGATACTAGCTGCGAGCGCACACAAGAGCAATGTCGCCACGCCATCGCCGAGGCGCAAGAATCCTTCCAGACGAGAGGCGATCCATGACCACACGCGACCTGTACCTGCACGAATACATCGACATCACTGCTCAGAATCAGTGGGCGTACATGGACCATGCAAAGGCGCAGGCAGGCCACGAGAAGGTCGACTTCGAGCTGCTCGGCACCTGGTACACGATGGGCATCACCGGTCGCTGGCCCCAAGTGATCAACATCTGGGAGATACCCGGCGGGTGGGACGGCTGGTATGGCAAGGTTGACCGCCTCAACCTGAAGCGGCGCACCAACGCCCATCTCGACCAGTGGTGGGACAAGGCGTACACGTTCCGAACCGGCGGCTTCGATCGGCTGCTCGCCAACGCTCCAGGCGGGCCGAACATGGCGTCGCTCGCCGCCGACGGCATCAAAGGCACACTTTTCGTGCACGAGATGACCGAGGTGCAGCCCGGCACAGCGCTCGAATATCTCGACGCAGTGCAATCGATTCGTCGGCCGTTGCTCGCTGAGCACGGACATCGGCTCGTCGGGCTGTGGGAAGTGATGATGAACGACTACGAGGTGTGCACCGTCTGGGCCACTGACGTCGCTTCACACGTCAACCTCGGCAAGGCCTACGACGTCGCACGCGGGCTGCTGTCAGAGGACGTCGCCGGTGTGGCGGGCGATGCGCGCATCGTCGCATGGCAACGCACCGCACGGCAGTGGACCACGCGCTTTCGCGAGGAACTCATGACCCCGGCGCCGGGCACCCATTGCGGCCCCGCCGACTGGGAGATCGACGACAGCGTCACCGCCCCCTGACGCGTCAGCGAGTACGAATCGCACCGGTCGATCGAGTTTCTCTGAACGGTTTGCACGTATGGCGTGCAAACCCGCTCAGAGAACGAAGACGCGGCCGCTTGATTCGGCCATCACGGCCCACATGTTGACGCCATCGAACACGAGGCCGCGCGGCTGCGAACCGACCCCGACACTCGAACGAACAATGTTCGTATCGCGATCGATGACCGACACGGTGTTCGCACCGTAGTTCGCGACCCAGACACGGGTGCCGTCGAACGCGACCGCCTTGGGGTGACTGCCGACCGAGATCGTGGCCGAGACGGCGAGCGTCGCGTTGTCGACGCGAGTGACCGTCGCGGGTGAGTCGTTCGCGACCCACATGCTCGAACCGTCGTAGGCGAGGCCAACGGCGTTGGTGAACGAGTTGAGCGTCGTGACAATCGCTGCCGTGGCCGGGTTGAGCAACACCGCACCCGCGTTCGTTCCGACCCACACCCGTGTGCCGTCAAAGGCGAGCGATCGCGGCGTCGGCGGAACCGCCACGGTGGCGACAACCGAGTCGGTGAGCGGATCAATCTTCGACACCGTGTTGGAGGTGGTGTTGGCGACCCACACAAACCGACCGTCAAACGCGATCGCTTCCGGCTTCGTGCCGACGGTGACCGTGGTCTTGACGTTCGATGGCCGATGCAGGTGCGTCACCGTGTTCGACGTTGCGTTCGCGACCCAAAGGTCCTGACCGTCGAACGCGATCGCTTCAGGTGCCGTCCCGACCGTCTGCGTGTCGACAACCGTCTTGGTCGTCGGGTCGAGCGCCATCACCGTATTCGTGCCGTTGTTCGCGACCCACACGTAGCGGCCGTCGAACGCGCCGCCCCACGGCCAGGCTCCAACCGACACGATCGGCCCGACCTGATCGGCCTCGTACCATCGCAGCGTGGCCACGCGCAATGGATTGAGCGACGCACCCGCGACGCCGATGGCTCCCGTAGGGCCGGTAGCGCCGGACGGACCAGGCGGGCCGGTCGCACCAACGCCCAGGGCGCCCGACGGACCACTGGAGCTGGACCCACCCGTCGCGACGAAATATCCGGCCAGATCGACGATCACATCTGCCGACCCGGCGTCGTTGTAGAGCGAGACGCGACCAGCGCTGCCGAGGGCGACCGATGCGAAATTGGGTCGCGCCGATGCCGAGTCCCAGTTCAGGTTCGACGCGTTGGGTCGGGATTGACCCGTCGGCCAGATGGTGAGGTACGAGGGGCTGGTCCCGTTCGTGACCGTGACGTTCAACAGGACACCGGTCGCGCTCATCGGAACGCCGTTCGTGCCGCCGAGTGGCAGGTCTTGCACACCGTGTGGGCCGAGCGCCCCAGTGGAGCGCGTGTCGAGCACGCGAACTGGCGCAAGGGGAACATAGGACGAAGTGATCGACGTGCCGTCAGCTCCGGCGCCCGTCTTCGTCAGCAATATCGCAACGAACGCGACCAGCAAGACAAGGCTGCCGGCGCGTCGCAGGGCGGAGAAGGGCTTTCGTGGCACTTCGGCCTTTCGGCGCGTCCGCCACGGCCATGAGCCTTCGGGCTCGCGTACGGCCGCTCGGCCTATCGTTTCGCCATGAGCGTCGTCGAGTACACCCAGCGCGATCACGTCGTGACCATCGCGTACAACCGGCCCGAGCGCGCCAACGCGATAAACGGCGCCATGCGCGACGCTCTCAACGACGCGTGGACACGCTTCCGCGACGATCGTGACGCATGGGTGGCCATCCTCACCGGCACGGGGCACGTGTTCTGCGGTGGGGCCGATCTGCGCGACGGCGCTGGTTCCACGGGTACCTTCGCGGGCACGTTCTGGGAGATTCCGACGATCAACAGCTTTGAGTCGGGCCTCGAGCTCTACAAGCCGACCATCGCCGCAATCAACGGCGCATGCATCGGGTACGGGTTCACCGCGGCCCTCGCGTGCGACTTCGTGATCGCCAGCGAACGTGCGACCTTTGCCTACCCCGAAGTGCGATTGGGCATGGCCACCATCGTCGGCGCGCTCCGGCTGCCCGATCGCATTCGATGGGCCGACGCGATGGAGATCTTGCTCACCGGTGACGCCATCGACGCAGCACGCGCGCGCGACATCGGGCTGGTGTGGCGCGTCGTTGCACACGACGATCTTCTTGCCGAAGCGCACGCGCTTGCCGATCGGCTGTGCGCAGGCGCGCCGACCGCGATCCGCGCGACGAAAGAGGTCGCCGCTCGCGGCCGCAACCTTGCTTGGACCGACGCGGTGCGCTTCGGCGAAACCATGCGCAAGGTGCAAGGCGCCACCGATGACGCGGCGGAAGGGCGCATCGCTCGCGCCGAAGGTCGCCCGCCGACGTGGCCGGGCACCTGAACGCCATGCGTCGTTGAAGATCTCTTTGCCGGTGCGGGCGCGCGGATGCCAGAGGTGCGGATACCAAAGTCTGGCGACCTTTGCAGAATGCGGCACCTGGGCGGTGCTTCACTCTTCAAGGAACGGCTCCGGCGGGCGGCAGTGCGCGACCAACCACCCTGCCGGCCGATGAACGCGAACCGCGCGATGTCTGGTCGCGGCGCGCCCCAGTCAGACGCGGCAGAAAGCTCGTTTCAGCCCAAAGGAGGGCGCGAGCCGCGGGCGGCAGTTTGCTTGCCGGCCTCACCGAAGGCCTTCGCGTCGAAGCCGACTCGTCGACAGGTGTGCTCGGCTTCCATGGTCAGCGCGTCGGCAAGCGACAAGTCTTCACCTCGTGCGTACAGTCGCAGCACCTCGGTGACCGCTCCGGTGTTGGCGACGTCATTGGCCATCGAGCGCGTGAACGATGCCAGCTCGGTGTGCTCGACCACGTGATTCACCAAGCCGATGCGTACCGCCTCGTCAGCCGCCACAAAGTTGCCGGTGATCGACATCTCACGTGCCTTCCGCAACCCCACCGCGCGGGGCAACAATGCCGTAAGGCCCCACGTAGCCACCACGCCAAGCCGCGCGTGCGTATCTGCGAAACGTGCACGCTC
>JAYUFA010000218.1:0-14904 GCA_043738925.1 Actinomycetota bacterium | reverse complement strand
GCGCGTGACGCAAGATGTCGCTCGCCCAGTTGACGCCATCAACGACGATGCCGCCCGCGAGACCCGATTGATCGAGCCCCATGCTCTGACGGAGAATCTCGGCGCCGGTGAGTTGCTTGGTGAGTTCCCGGTCAGCGAGCACCTTCGCAGCGTGGGCCAGGTCGACGCGATCGACCTCGATCCACTTGCCACGTGAGCGCACCAGTGGACGAGCCTGTTTCGCGAGTTCCGCAATCTCGGCCGACGTGAGCTCGACATCGTCGAACAGCACCGTCCACGCGACATTGCTCAACTGGTGCGCGCCGACCACCGAACCGCCGGCGGTCTCGGCGAACAAGCGCAACGAGGCGGTGGCCTTGCGACGCGACAGTTGGGGCACGCGCACGTCGAAGCCCACTGCTGCGAGCGTCGGCCCCGTCACCGTCATGAACTCCCACGCCTCGTACTGGCTAAAAGCCACTTGCCCGCGAAAGCGCGCCGCGGCGCGATCGAGTGCCGGCATCAGTCGACCCAGCCGGGCCCATTCGGCTGCCGCGGGCCGGTTGCCGCGTTCGTTCAACAGTGCGGCGTCGATCGGTACGACCTTGCCCTTCGGCGCATGTGCGTGCACCGACAGAAGCCACACACCGTCGGTACCCGGCGCGTCGAGCTGCACGATGAGTTTGGCTCGCATCGGCGAAGTGACCGTGTGCGACCACTGGTCGAAGCGACGCGAGATTTCGGCCGCCATCGCAGCGTGCGCTCGAAATGGCGAACCATCCATACGGGAAATGACCGTGTCAGCCAGATCAACTGGCGTGTTCGCGCTCGGCGGCGCGGCAGGAAGCTCCATGCGTTCGATGCTTTGCGTGACGATGGCATCGATCACCGCGGCGATCACCGCTGTCGCGGTGGCCGGGCCACTGCCGCCACCGAGCACAACAACAGTGGCGGGCATCGCTGCCGCGAGCTCGTCGACAACTGGGTTGTCAGCCAACGCGGCGCGCCAGCGCACCGACGCGTCGACTTGGCGACCCTCGGCACGCTCGGCGATGCGGACGCTCGGCGTAATCGAACCGTTCGCGGCAAGGCGCACCGCCTCGACCGCAACACGAGCCAACCAGAAAACACTCGGGCCGATGCCGTCGAGACCATGACCGCCGCCGACCGCGACCAGCCACCCGAGCGCATCCTTCATCGAGATGGACAACGCTTCGGCACGCACCTCGCCCGGCAAGGACACCGACGGGTGCACCTGCCAGCCGAGCGGAGGACCGCCGATGGCCTCGAGACGGGCTGCGAGCTCCTCATTCGACTCGCCCGGCGTCGCGCGGCCTGCCGCCCACACCACCACCTGGCCCGCCGACCAAGACGCCTGAAGCTGTACTTCACCGGGCTCGATGACCGTCGGCTCGACGCTGTCGTCGTCGTCAGCGTCGACGTTCGCCGATCGCGCGGAATAACGCTCGGGGCGGATCCGCGCCGCGGTCGCCATCAGCGCGTCGAGCGTCTCTCGCAGATCGGTCAGCGCCTGATCGCGTTCGTCTCGATTCGACCCTTTGACGGCGACGAGATCGTCTTCGGTATCGCCGATCAGACGATCGAGCACGATGAGCGACGCCCGCTCGTCAGCGTGGAGCAGGGCCAAGTCGGTGTCGTTGACTCGGCCGTCGGCGATCGCCCAGATCGTCGTCTCCAGTTGTCCTGCATTCACCATGTGCATCCATTCCGAGCCTTCGTGCCTTGGCACCCGACCCCGATCACCATTGCGTGTTGATCGCCCTCTTCTTGATCGCCATGGTGTTGATGCCACAGCGACGAAGGCGAACGCCGATCGATCCCCGACACGTGTCGTGATCGGTGCCCGTCGGCGGGGCACGGACCATGCCTACGGGGTACGCAGGCCAGAAAGGCCTATGCGAACGCAGACATGCCACCAGCACGCCGGTTCACTCAGGACACACGGTCGAGACCACGATAGCCACTCCAGAACCGCAATACAGCAACGACAGATCAGGTTTTCGTCACGCTTTCAGCTCTGTGTCGGGTCGCCTCGCCTAGCGGCTCGGCTTGGTGTTGCATGCTCTACGCTCGCTGGCGAGGCGGGGCCGTTCCTCCGCCAGGAGGCACCTCATGGCCGAACTCCCCCGACGCATGCTGGGCCGGACCGGGCTTGAGGTCACCACGCTCGGCTTCGGCGCCATGGAACTGCGCGGTCCGCCCACCGGCCGAGCGCTCGACGACCGCGACGCCGACAGGTTGTTGAACACCGTGCTCGACGTCGGCATCAACTTCATCGACACGTCGATCGACTACGGACGCAGCGAGGAACTGATCGGCCGCTTCATCGCGCACCGTCGCGACGAGTATGTCTTGGCCTCGAAGTGCGGATGCGTACCCGGCGCACCGATCGGCACCGACCACATCCACACGGCGGCCAACATCCGACGCGGCGTCGAGCACAGCCTGCGCGCGATGAACACCGATCATCTCGACCTCGTGCAATTCCATCGCAGCCTCACGCGTCACGAGTTCGACGTCGATGGCGCGCTGGCCGAGCTGGTCACTCTGCGCGACGAGGGCAAGGTCCGCTTCCTCGGCGTGTCCGCCGTGCTGCCCACCCTCGACGAACAGATCGAGATGGGCGTGTTCGACGCGTTTCAAATCCCGTATTCGGCGTTGCAACGCGAGCACGAAGAAGCCATTACCCGCGCGTCCGATGCGGGCATGGGCATCATCATCCGCGGCGGTGTCGCGCGAGGCGCGCCTGACGACTGGACGGGCCGGCCCTATTACATGATCGCCACCGAGACGATGCGCGACCTGTGGGAGGCCGCGACGCTCGACGACTTGCTCGATGGCATGACGCGCACGACATTCCTGCTGCGATTCACGCTTGCGCATCCGGGCCTCGATACCACCATCGTCGGCACGAGCAGCCTCGAGCATTTGGCGAGCAACCTCGCAGAAGCGAAGATCGGGCCGCTCGCTCCTGACGTGGTCGCCGAGGCCAAACGTCGGCTCGACGCCGTCACCGAGTCGAGCCGCTAGCCGAGGCGACCCGACAACACCGAGCCGAGCCGATAGGTGCGACTCAATGGAACAGCGCTTCACCAATGAAGCCGCCAGGGTTCACACCAGGCGGCACGGCGAAGATCGCCGAACTGACGTGCTGGATGTACTCGTTCAGGGTGTCGCCGCTGGCGAGGGCGTGCTGCATGGGAATGAATTGAACCCGAGGGTCACGCTGGTACGCGAGGAAAAACAGACCAGCGTCGAGTTGGCCAGTGCGAGGGTCCATGCCGTCGGTGAAGTTGTAGCCGCGGCGCAGGAGGTGAATGCCCAACGACTGCTGATTGGCTATCGCGATGTGCGCATCCGCGGGGATGACCAGCGCGCCTCCTGAATCAACCGCGGCGAGATCAACCGTGTGGAACTCGTCCGTCGCGCCGAGCGGCGCTCCCGTCGAGCGATGCCGACCAATCGTTGCTTCCTGATCCGACAAGCTCGACCGATCCCAGGTCTCGATGCGTACGCGGATGCGCCGCGCGACAAGGCACGATCCGCCGCGCATCCAGGCGGGGTCGGCACCCGGGTCGACCCACACATGCTGCGCGAAGTCCGACTGCTCGCTGCGAATGTTGTTGGTGCCATCCTTGAAGCCGAGGAGGTTGCGGGGTGTCACCTGCGTCTGCGAGGTCGACGACGTGCGACCAAATCCCTCCTGCACCCACCGCAAAACGACCGAACCGCGCCCGATGCGTGCCAGGTTCCGAATCGCGTGGAAGAGCACCTGCGGATCATCGCCGCAGGCCTGCACGCACAGATCTCCCCCGCTGCGTGCCGGGTCGAGGGCGTCACCGCGAAACGCCGGAATGTCGACAAGCGACGCCGGCCGACTCGCGGCGAGTCCATAAGGGTCGTGGCCATCACGTTCGAACAACGTGGGGCCGAAACCGAACGTGAGCGTCAACCGGGCGGGCTCGAGACCGAGTGCCTCGCCGGTGTCGTCGGCTGGCGAGACCGGGTCTCGCAGAAAGCCAACCGTCTCGCCGTTGACGAGACGCTCCGCGGCGCGTGTCCAACTCTTGAGCAGCGCGACGACATCGGCGCGTTCGCGCGTCGCGACATCGAAGCTCGCGAAAAGCAAGCGATCCTGCGCAGGTGTCGCGATGCCGGCCTGATGGGCTCCGTGGAACGCGACCCGTTGCGCGCTTTGCGCGTCGGCGTGGCCGCTCAGCTTCGCGACGCTGAGCCCGCCGATCGCGAGGCCACCAGCACCGACTGCGGCACCGCCCAGCAGCCGTCGACGCGTCAGCCCACGCGCGTGCTTCTTCGACTCGCCCACGTCACCTTTTTTCGGGGTGTCGTTCACTGAAGCACCAACGCAGCAACGCGCGAAAGCGGCTCGGCCAGCGCGTCGATGCGCTGTGACAGCATCGTCTTGTTTGCGTTGGTGAGCGCCGTGTAGCTCGCCATACCTGATGAGGTCTTGAAGGGGGCGAGAGCGGACTCGACGTCGGCGAAGCGCCCGTTGATCGTCTCGACGAGCGTCTTGTCGTTCTTCGCCATCAGCTCCTTCACCACCTCGAACGCTTGCTTCGCGCCGGCGACGTTCGCCTCGAAATCGGCAAGGTCCGTGTGTGAGTAGCGGTCTTCCTCACCGGTGATTTTTGACGCCGACACCTCGTTCAACAACTCGACGGCGCCGTTGGCGATCTTCGCCGGTTCCAGCTCGATCGAATCGATCAGACTCCGCAACTTCGCAACGTCGACCACAAGCTTGTCGGCCACCTCCGACATTCCGTTGAGCGAACCATCAGCCCACAATGCCTTTTCGATGCGATGAAATCCGGACCATTCGACCGCAGGAACATCGCCTTCTCGCGCGTCGAGCGCCGCGTCGAGATCACCGAAGCTCTCGGCGATTGGTTCGATGGTCTCGTAGTGCGAGCGGGTCGTTGCGAACAGCGCCTTGGCCTTCGCGATGTCGCCCGCCTTGACTGCGACGACGAACGGACCGGTATCGGCGACGAGCTGGTCGGCCTCCTTCTTGACGTAGGTCAAGTACGCGTCGACCGCCGCCTTGCGCGCCGCCGGGTCCGCGGTCTGGCCCGTGCCTCCAGCCGCGACTTCAAGCGTGCCCCGCTCCTTCTTGGCCCCCGGGCAGTAGATGACGAAGCTGCCCGGCTTCAACGTGAGCGAAAAGCTGCGGTCGAGCCCGGGTACGACGTTTTCGACCTCGCCGATGATCTTCTTGCCGTCGAGGATCTCGAACTCGGTGACACCGTCGGCGTCCTGATTGGTCACGTGCACCGTGGTCGGGCCGGCAACCGCCGAGAGCGCTATCGGCTGACAGCTCTCGTCGGTGAGCGCAACGTCGATGGTTCGCACGCCCGCAGCGTTCGTTTGACCACCGCCGCCACAACCACTGAGCACGACGCCGACGATCACCCCACCGATGAGCAACTTGCGTGTTCGCAACAAGGGACGACCTCCGAGATGGTTGGGGACGAGAAGGCGCTGACAGCGGATGTGGCCGCGCGAGGGGTGCGCTTCGGCCACAGCACGACGAAGACCATGGGCACGAGATAGCCGATCCACGCGATGACCTCGGCCGAAGTTGGCCGCGGTTGGATGCCGAGCACCCCGGTGATGAGCGCCGAGCGCACCGACCCGGGTTTGACGAACGCCGTCGCGTTGAACGACTCGCCTTGGAAGCTGTTCAACCATCCGGCCTCGTGAGCGGTGTGCGCCGCAAACGATGCAAGCCCCGCCGCGATCACCACCAGCACCAGGGCGGTGGCGGTGAAGAACCGACCGAGGTTGATGCGCATGCCACCGCGATAGATGAGCCATCCGATCACGACCGCGACGACCAGGCCCAGACTCGCGCCGATCAACGCCGAGCCTCGCGACCGGGACGCGTCGAACGTGGCGAGTAGGAACACCGCGGTCTCGAATCCTTCGCGCAGCACCGCAAGGAACGCCATGAGTACCAGTGCCGATGCCGAGCCCGCCGCGAGGGCGACCCCCGCCTTGGACTGCAGATCAGCCTTCATGCTGCGCGCGTGGCGCCGCATGAAGACGATCATGGAGCTGATCATCACGAGCGCGACCACGGCGATGACCGTTTCCAGCATCTCCTGTTTGCGCTGCGGCAGATTCTCGTTCACCACCTCGAGACCTACGCCGACCGCGACACAGACCATCACGGCGATGGCGACGCCGAGCCACATGCGTCGAAGGGCGTCGGTGCGTCCTTCCTGACGCAAGAACGCCGCCACGATTCCCACGATGAGCGACGCCTCGACGCCCTCGCGAAGGCCGATCACGAACGTTGGCAGCATCGAACCACCCCGGGATAGTTAGGTGTACCTATCAGTTGCGTCTCAACATTAGGCATACCTATCAATGACCGTCCAGTCGTCGCCGACCCTCCGGCCACTCGCGCTCTATCGTGGCCCTCCATGGATGAACAAACGACGGGCGCGAACGCCGAACAGGCCCGGTATTGGACCAACGATGGCGGCCCAAGTTGGGTGCGCGACCAGGCTGCGTTCGACCTCATGCTCGAGCCGTTCGAGCGTGCGCTCCTTGACGCACTTGATCCCCGGCCGGGAGAACGTGTGCTCGACGTCGGGTGTGGCTTCGGCAGCACCGCGCTCGGCGCGTCGGCCCGCGGCGCTGATGTTCATGGCGTCGACATCGCGCCGCCGATGATCGAACGGGCCCGCGCCCGCGCCCGCGCCACCGGAGCAGGGGTCACCTTCGCGGTCGTCGATGCGCAAGAGGACGCCCTCGGAGGACCCTACGACGCGGTCGTAAGTCGCTTCGGTGTCATGTTCTTCGCCGACCCCAGTCGCGCCTTTCGCAATCTGGCCGCCGCAACGCTGCCAGGAGGCCGATTGGTCTTTGTGTGCTGGCAGCCGATCGATCGCAATCCGTGGATGATCGCCGCGCCCGCCGTTCTGCGAACACTCATGGACAATCCGCCGCCCTCCGCGCCACCGGCGACCACCGCGGGGCCGCTGGCCTTCGGTGACACGAGCTATGTCGACCACGTGCTGGCCAACGCGGGATGGAATAGTCGCGCGTTCGCGCCCTTCGACTCGTCGGCTCGTCTGGGCGGCAACGACGGCGTAGCGGGCGCAGTCAGCCACGCACTCAACACCACGGCGGCGAAAGCACTTTTGGCGCTCGGCGATGCGACGTTGCGCGATCGCGCCGCCGCAGTGCTCTCGGATCAGTTCAGCTCGTTGGCCATCGACGGCGTCGTCAGGTTTCCCGCAGCCGCATGGATCGTCACCGCTCGCCGGTGACGCGTTGCGCGCCGAGGTCGGTGCGGTTGAGCTTGCCTGCCTCGGTACGCGGCACCCGCTCGATGAACTCGAACGTCTTCGGTACCTTGTACGACGCGAGCCGCTCCTTACAGAACGCGCGTAGCTCATCATCATCGGGTGGATGCGCGGGATCACCAACTTGCAGGATGGCGTGGACGCGGTGGCCCCATTCTTCATCGGGCACGCCAACCACGACTTGGTCGACGACGTCGGGGTGCTCGCTCAACGCGTGCTCGACCTCAGCAGGGAACACGTTCGCGCCACCGGTGACGATGAGGTCCTTGCGGCGATCGGCGATGTAAAGGTAGCCCTCATTGTCGAGGCGTCCGAGATCGCCGATCGTGTAGAACCCATCGGGCGTGGGCTCGGGCGTCGCCATGCCGATGTAGGTGAAGAGGCGGCGCGCCTCAAGTGGCCGCATGTAGATGTCACCAATCTCGCCGGTCGGCAACGGATTCCCCGAGTCATCGCGGATACTCAACTCGACATCGGTCGCCTTGCCCGACGAGCCGCGATGGGTGGCCCATTCCGCACCGCTCATCACAACGAGGCCGAGCCGCTCACTCGAGCCGTACATCAAGATGAACACGGCCGGATCGACGAGCTCGAGCCAACGGTCGACGACCCACTCGGGTACGTGCGCGCCGCCATAAATCACGCGCTGCAACGAGCCGAGTTGACGGCGCTCGATAGTTGGGAGCCGAGCGATGCGCTGCAACATCGTTGGCACCATCACCGTGAGCGTGATGCGGTGCCGCTCGATCAACTCGACCGCCCGCGCCGCGTCGAATTTCTCGAGGATCACCACGTGACCGCCTTCGAGCATCACCGGCGCGGCGAACGAAAACCCGTTGACGTGATACAGCGGCGACACGACAAGTATCACCGGCGCCGTCGCACCTACCGAAGCATTCATAGGCGCGTCGTCGCCCACCACGCCACGACTTGGCGTGACGATCAACTTCGGGAGCCCAGTCGAGCCCGACGATGCCACGAGGTTGACGCATTCGGATACCGCGTCGGGCAGCGCGTCCCCTGCGAGCGCCGTCGTCGCTGCGAGCTGGGCGCTGGTCAGCACCGGGCAGCTCGCGTGGTGCTGGTCGCTCACCAGGACTTTCGGGTGGGCCAACTCCAGCATGCGGTCCATCTCCCAATCGGGGATGTCGTAGCGCAGCGGCAACAAGGTGGCCCCCAACTTCCAGATCGCTACCGTCACGAACACATGCTCTGCGCAGCTCGGCATCGCCAGGGCGACCACATCGCTTTTGCCTACTCCCGCCGTCTGCAACGCTCGCGCGATCTGGTTCGCACGCGTCTCGAGCTCACGCCACGTGACACCGCGCTCGTTGCCGTCACGATCGACGACGATCAAATCGACGTCGTCGGGCCGCGCCGCCGCGATCTCCGTCAGCCGCCGCCCATACGAAACCCCAACGGCTTGCTCATCCATGATCCGACCCCCGAAGGCGGCTGCTGCGCATGACGGACACTACCGAACTCCGGCCATCGCTCTGGGCTACGCGGCTAGCGTGGTCATGACCGAAGGTGACGAGTCGTGGATCTCACTGCATTGGAATCGGCGGCCCGCTCGCATCTCGATCCGGTGTGGTCCGATTACCTCACCGGTGGGGCAGGCGAGGAGCACACCGTCCGGGCGAATCGCGCCGCGTGGAACGATCGCCCACTTCGGCCTCACTACTTGCGTGACGTCCGCAACGCGAACGCCGCGACCGTGTTGCTCGGGCGACCGTCGCCGGCACCGATAGTCATTGCCCCGACCGCGATGCACCGGCTGTTTCACCCCGAAGGCGAACTGGCGACCGCAGCAGGTGCCGCGGCGGCCGGCATCACCTACACGGTGTCGATGGTCGCCACGACCGCACTCGAAGACATCGCCGGGGTAGTGCCCGGCTCCACTCGGTGGATGCAGCTGTACATGCAGGCCGACCGCGGGGTCACGCGGGAATGTTGCGAGCGCGCGGCCGAGGCCGGCTACGCCGCCCTGGTGCTCACGATTGATAGCCCTGTCACTGCGCGCAACATCCGCAATGAACGAAACGGCTTCAACGTGCCGCCCGGGTTGACCCTGCCGAATCTCGCGCCACGTCAGGCGCGCGGCCTTGATATCTGGCAGCTCGTTGGCGCCTACGACGCCGCAGTGACACCCGAGGACATTGCGCAGGTATCGGCGTGGGGCGGCGGATTGCCGGTCATCGTGAAGGGTCTCGTCCGCGGTGACGATGCGCGCCGAGCCGTCGATGCAGGCGCCGCAGCCATCGCCGTCTCCAATCACGGCGGCCGCCAGCTCGACACCTGCATCGCGACAGCGCGGGCGCTACCGGAAGTGGTCGACGCGGTGGCGGGCGACGCCGAGGTCTACGTCGACGGCGGCATTCGCTCCGGCGTCGACATCGTGAAGGCCCTCGCACTCGGCGCGCAGGCCGTGCTCGTCGGCCGCCCGGTCATTTGGGGCCTGGCCACGGGTGGCGCCGACGGGGTCGAGGCCGTTTTACGTGAGCTCATCGACGACACCACGCGAACCCTCGCCTTGTGCGGCGCACGCTCGCCGTCCGAGGTGAGCGCAGACCTTTTGGGCTGACTTGGTTGGCGACCGCGGTCACGAGCGCTGCGCCCTCGGCGTCACGTGGGGCAGGCGCGCCCGGTTGCCGGCGACCGCCTCGACCGTGGCAGTGCACAGGGTGTCGCCTTCGCGGCGCAGCTCTACTCGTGACGTGATGCGTCGCTCGTCGGCGAGCCGATCGATCTCGAAGGACAACGTGACGCCGAGCGGCGTCGGCCGTTGGTACTCGACAAGTAGTGACGTCGTGTGGCCGGCCGTGCCCAGGTCGCAGTTGTGGTGCTGCACGACGCAGTCGAAGAATGTCGCGAGGGTCCCGCCGTGCACGATGCCCGGCGGACCCTCGAACGCGATAGGGAACGCGACTGTGCCGGTGGCACTGGCACCCTCGACAACGATCTCGTACTCCGGGAAGCAGACGTTGTAGGCACCGATGTCGCGTCCGTGATCGAGATAGGGCCGCCACGTCATCGGAGCATCAACGCCGAGGCGCGGCGCGAGGTCGGCCGGCGCCAGCTCGCGCAAATCGTGCTCGGCGGCGCGTAGGTCCTCGATGAGCTTTGCCACCGCCGGCTCGGCTGCGTCGAGCGACAACACCAGGCCGGCCACGCTTCGCATGAGCCGCGCGACCTCGTACGCCTGCGGCAGCGGTTCGAGGCCGAATATCCACGGGAGCTGCTCATTCACGTTGATCTCGCCATGTCGGTCAAGCGGGTGTGAACGCGACCGGCATCGCCTCGGGTCCGGAGATGAAGTTCGACGACCGCCGTGGCATCGGCTCGCCGGCGAGGTGGAGGTCGGGCAGCCGACGCAGCACCTCGGAGAACATCACCGTGAGTTCGAGCCGTGCGAGCGACGCCCCCATACAAAAATGCGGGCCGAACCCGAACGCAAGATGCGGGTTCGGATGGCGCTGCACGTCGAAA
Organism: Actinomycetota bacterium; assembly: GCA_043738925.1. GTDB lineage: Bacteria > Actinomycetota > Acidimicrobiia > Acidimicrobiales > WLNW01 > WLNW01. The sequence continues at coordinate 4,078 of JAYUFA010000218.1, read as the reverse complement.
CGTTCCGGCTCGTCAAAAACCGCGGGGTCGCGGTTCGCCGACGGATACAGGAGGATGAGCTGTTCGCCGGCGCGCATCGTCCGGCCGTGCATCTCGACATCGCGAGCGAGCGTTCGGGCCATGTTCTTCACGGGCGAAACCCAGCGCAACAGCTCCTCAACGCCGGTCTCCATCTTCGCGGGGTGATCGCGTAGGAACGCCAGCTGGTCGGGGTTCGCCAGCAAGGCCAGCATGCCGTCGGTCAACACGTGGCGGCTGGTCTCGTCTCCGCCGATGAGGATCAACAGACTCTCTTGGATGATCGACTCGTCGTCGAGCCGCTCACCGTCGATCTCGGCGTAGCAAAGGATGCTCACGAGATCGTCCTGCGGCGGCCGCGACCGCCGGTCAGCGATGACGCCGATCTGGAATTCTCGGAACGCGAGCATGGCCTCCAAACCGGCGAGCGCAACCTCCGGTGGCGGGTTGGCTGTTGACCCGCGGATCAGGTCGTCGGACCACCGCAGGAGATCGTCGTAGGACTCGGCCGGGAAGCCGAGCATGTCCGCGATGAGGAGCAACGGCAGCGGAGCCGCTATGTCCCACACGAAGTCGCACTCGCCCTTCGTCGCGACCCGGTCGACGATCTCGCGGCAGATCCGGCGGATCGTCTGCTCGTGCTCGCGCACACGGCGCGGCGTGAAACCCCGACTCACCAGCTGGCGTCGACGCGAGTGCTCCGGAGGATCCATCGAAATCATCATCGGGAGGTGGTCACCGTGGGGCCGCGGCGCCCGGTAGCTCGAGAAACTTGCTGCGTCCTTCTCGACCGCCAACACATCGTGGTAGCGCGTCAGCGCCCACACCTCGTTCTTGGCATCCCAGTACGCGGGCGCGTGCTCGCGCATCCACGCCCAGTCGGCGAACGGTTGCCCGGCGTACCAGTGACCGTCGAGCAGATCGAATTCCTTGCTCATGATCCTCCTTGGCCGCTCTCTTGTGTTTGGGCGACGCTCGACGAACGGACTAAAACTATAGATATATTTCTCCGTCGAAACCGGCAGCTGCCGGTCGCCGCAGGTGGCTCTGATAGCCGGCTCGATCAGTTTGGCCCGCGAGGTACATCGCGGAACGGTCCGCCGTCGGCACGAACCTCGCGCGGCATCCCGAGCAACCGCTCGCTGATCACGTTGCGCGCCATCTCCGTCGTGCCCCCTCCAATGCAGGAAGCTTGGCGGACCAAGTACCCCAACGCGACACCTCCGCGCTGCACGTCACCAGGTGACCACACGACGCCCGCGTCGCCGGCCAACTCCATCGCGATCGACGTCTTGCGCACGTTCCCCGTGCCACTGAAGAGGCGCAGCATTGCGGCGGCGTGATGCGGGAGACTGCCGGCCTGCATCTTCGCGGTAACCGATTCAATGAGCGCATCCGTGACAAGCGACAGTGCCCTCGCCTCGCCGATCAGCTCCAACGTCCGTGCGTCGTCGAGCGTTCCGAGCGCTCGCGCGAGCTCCGCGAGCTGTGGGCCGTCGTTCGGCGCAGCGTCCGCGCGACTGCCGGCGCTGGTGACATAGGGCGACCCACCGGCAATCGTGCGCTCGTGGTGGAGCCAGCGAGTCACCACTGTCCACCCAGCGTCAACGTCGCCGACACGATCGCGGTCGTCGACCACGACGTCGGTAAGGAACTCCTGGCAGAACTCCTTGGATCCATTCAACAGCTCGATCCGGTGGATTTCTACGCCGGGGCTCCTGATGGGGATACTGAAGACGGTCAAGCCCCGGTGCTTCTCCGCGCCGGAATTCGTCCGGGCCAGACACATCGCCCAGTCGCTGCAAAAGGCGCCCGTTGTCCAGATCTTCGATCCGTTGAGCAGCCACTGTTCGCCATCGCGCAGAGCTGTTGTCATTGCCCCGGCGGCGTCCGAACCGCCGCTTGGCTCAGAGAGGAACTGCGCCCAGACCTCCTCACCCCGCAACATCTTCGGGATGTGGCGAAGCTTCTGCTCGAGCGTTCCGAACTCGAGCAGGAGCGCCATGCACGGAATGAACGTCGAAGCTTGGATCTCGAGCGGGTAGTCGTAGCCGCGCAGCTCGCTGTTGAACGCGAACTGATGCGCGGAGGTCAGACCTTGGCCGCCGTACTCCTTCGGGACACAGATTCCTGCGAAACCACCGTCAAACAGCATCCGCTGCAATTCCCGGCAACGGCTGATTCGGGTCAGGTCGTGGTCGTCGGGCAGCTGTGACGCGTCGGTGAAGAAGAAATGGCCCGCTGTCGGGTCGGTCGGTGGGAGGTGTGCCGCGATCCATGCCTTCGCGTTCGCGGCGAACTCCTCGACGCTGATGAGATCGGCGCTCACGCCATGGCTCCTTCTGCGGTGGACACCAGCAGGCCGAGGCGCTGGGCGAAATCGCTCGGCGAGCCGAACAGCTGCGCGTCGAGCGTGGCTCTCCGGAGAAAGAGGTGAAGGTCGTGGTCGTAGGTGACCCCGATTCCGCCGTGCAGCTGGATGCAGTCCTGAATGACCTCGGGGGCATGATGCCCGAGGTAGGTCATTCCCGCGCTGACCCACGATCGAGCATCCTGCGCTCCGGTGCCGACCGCTCGCGCGGCCCGGGCAGCCACGGCCTCACCCGCTTCGAGGTGCGTTCGCATGTCCGCGACCCGATGCTTGATCTCCTGATACGAACCGAGCGGCCGACCGAACGAATAGCGGTTGAAAGTCCACTCCAACGTCATGGTGAATGCTCGATCGATCGCGCCGACCATCTCGCCAAGGAGCATCGCGGCCACGATGTCCAGAAGGTCCGCATCGTGCTCGTCGGCCGAACCTGCCTCGCCGACTTGCGCCGCAACCGGCACGACGACGTCGTCGAGGATCACGTCGTAGAACCGCCGAGTCAGATCGATGCTCCGAAGCGCCGACAGTTGCACGCCCACAGTCGCCACCGCCACCAGGAATTGCGTGCGGCCCTGCGGCGCGTCGGCCGTGAGGAGCAGATAGCCGGTATCCGATGCGCTCTCGACACTGCCAAGCCGCCCGCGTAGCACGACAGTCGAGCCCGAAGGCGTAGCAGTGACGCCCACTCGACTCGACGGGCGCAGCCCACGCGTCGACGCGTGGGCCCACGCGGCAACGCTCTCGCCCGCCACGATCTCCGCGAGCGGACCCGTCTGCTGCTCCGTCGATCCCCAGCGGCCAAGCGCGGCCGCGACGACGTTGGTGCCGAGCAGGGGGCCTGGGGCCGCGTGTTGTCCGAACAGCGATGCCACGATCAACACGTCAGCAAGTCCGTTGCCGCTGATCGATCCTCCGCCGGCCTCGTCGGGCACGAGCAGGGTGGTCCAACCGAGGGCGGCCCCCTCGCGCCAGACCGTCGGCTCGAACGCGGTAGGCGCATCAGCAAGCTCACGTATGCGCGAGACGGGGAAGTTCGCCTCCAGAAACCGTCTCGTACCCGCCTCGAAGAGTTGCTGATCTGGCGTGTCCGCGAACATCATCCTCCTACCTACGCAGTCGAATCGGATCCGTTGGCACAGCCAACGCGACCGAACGGTGTGCATTGATCTATAGATGTTTCCAGACATCCTGAGGAGTGGTGATGTCCGATTTCGCAGGCCGCATCGCGGTTGTCACTGGCGCTGGCTCGGGCCTCGGCGCTGCGCTTGCTCGCACATTCGCGGGTGTCGGCATGGGTGTCGCCCTGCTCGATATCGACGAGCCGGCTGCCGCTTCAACGGCCGCGTCGATCGCCGCGGACACCGGAGTAGCGACCACGTCGTTTCGGGTCGATGTCGGCGACGCTGCTTCGGTGGTCGCGGGTGCCGAGCACGTCCGTGCGACTCTCGGCGGCTGCGACGTGTTGTGCGCCAACGTCGGAGTGCAGCAGTTCGGCGCGGTCGATCGGCTCACGGAGCAAGACTGGTCGTGGGTCATGAACGTCAACGTGCTCGGCACGGTGCGCACGGTCAGCGCGTTCCTGCCGATGCTGCGCGAGCGTTCTGGGTGGCGGCGCATCGTGCTCACCGCTTCGTCGAGTGTGCTCGCCCCATCGGTACGTATGGCCGCCTACCAGACAAGCAAGTTCGC
>JAYUFA010000217.1:0-2116 GCA_043738925.1 Actinomycetota bacterium | reverse complement strand
CGATCGTGACCCGAACTGCCGAAGAAGTGCTGCGCACCGTGCCGGACGGGCTTCGCGAGGCGTCGCTTGCCCTGGGTGCGCCGCAGTGGCGAGTGGTGATGAAGGTGGTGTTGCCGACCGCGAAGGCCGGTCTGGTGACGGCCACGTTGTTGGCGGTAGCGCGTATGGTTGGCGAGACGGCTCCCGTGGCGCTGACTGCCGGTAGCAGCTCGAACGTCAACCTCAACCCGTTGAGCGGCGCGCAGAGCAGCCTGCCGACCTTCGTTTGGGATCTGGTGCGTCAGCCGAACGCGCGCCAGGTCGACCGAGCGTGGGGTGGTGCCCTGGTGCTGTTGATCGTCGTGCTACTGGCATTCGCCGCCGCTCGTTTCACGTTGGCCCGCAGTGAGCGCAAGCTCGGGAGGAGATGACCGAATGTCCGGTCACACAATGGAGTCCGTGCTGGCGTCTCATTGGGGCGCGCCGACGGGAGAGGTCCCGATCACAACACATGCGCCGGGGACCGTTCGCACCGGCACGTCGTCGCTCGATGCGGTCGATGTCTCGGCGTGGTTCGGACAACGGCAGGTGCTCGATCGTTGCTCACTGGCGATGCGTGCGAACCACGTGACGGCGCTGATCGGACCGTCAGGATGTGGCAAGTCGACCTTCTTGAGAGTCCTCAATCGCATGCACGAGACCATCCGTGGCGCCAAGGTTGCCGGCGAGGTGATGCTCGACGACACCGACATCTACGGACACGACCTCGGTGTCACCGAGGTTCGTCTTCGGATCGGGATGGTGTTCCAGAAGCCGAATCCGTTTCCGTCGATGTCGATCCGCGACAACGTTCTGGCCGGGCTCCGACTGTCGGGTACTTCGTCGAGCGACAAAGACGCGCTCGTCGAGGATTGCCTCACCCGGGCCGGGCTGTGGAACGAGACCAAGGATCGGTTGCACGATGGCGGCATGTCGCTGTCGGGCGGGCAGCAGCAGAGATTGTGCATCGCCCGATCACTGGCCGTGAGGCCGAAGGTGCTCCTGATGGACGAGCCGTGCTCTGCACTGGACCCGATCTCCACCCGCGTCGTCGAAGAGACCGTGCTGCAGCTGTGCGAGCAGGTGACGATCGTCATCGTCACCCACAACATGCAACAAGCTCAGCGGGTCTCGCACGACTGCGCGTTCTTCCTCATCGAAGAGCAGGGCCAGGCCGGGCGTATCATCGAGACCGGGCCGACCGACAAGTTGTTCTCGATGCCCGACGATCAACGAACGCTCGACTACGTGTCGGGGAGGTTCGGTTGAGCCTCGGCCGTCGGTTGCTCGCAATCGCCGCTGTGCTGGCGGCAGTGGCCTTTCTCACGTTGGTGCCGGCCCGCACGCCCGGTGTCGATGCCGCCGGGCCGACGTTGAACGGCGGTGGCTCGTCGTTCGCGTCGCTCGAGATCGATACATGGCGCGCCGAGGTGAAGCGCAAGCCGTACGAGTTGATCCTCAACTACGTCGCCCAAGGGTCCACCTTCGGCCGCACTCAGTACATCCAAGGCAACTTCGATTACGCGGCGAGCGACATCCCGTTCCCTCAGATCGAGCTCGATCAGCTCAACGCCACGAGTCGCAAGGACTTCGCCTACATACCCGTCAGCGCCGGCGGCCTCGGCATGATGTACAACCTGGTCGACAGCAACGGCAATCGCGTCACCGACCTGAAGCTCAGCCGACGTGCGGTGTGTTCGATCTTCACGGTGCCCAACATGTATTGGGACGACCCGCTGATCCAGTCGACCAACTCCCAACAGCTCCCGCACGAGTACGTTCGTCCGATCTTGCGAGCTGACGGTAGCGGTACCAGTTACGTGCTGTCGGAGTTCTGCCTCACGGTTGCACCCGACATCTGGGCCACCGCCGTCACGCAGCTCGGACCGTTCGCCACCGACGCCGAGTTCAAAGCTGGCCTGCCCACATCGAACTGGCCGAACGGATGGGGGAAGAGCTCGGCGGCACCGGCAGCCGCAGGTGTTGCCGCGGCGGTGGCCGACACGTCCGGTCAGTTCGCGATCACCTACAACGAGGCCGGCTACGCCAAGCTGTACCCCGACACCACGGCGAACGCATTCGTCGAGAACTTCAACCC
>JAYUFA010000216.1:0-2121 GCA_043738925.1 Actinomycetota bacterium | reverse complement strand
GCTCCGCGCTGCGCCTCGGCTCGCCTACGCGGCGTCTCGGCGCGGGTGTTCGTGTGCGCGTTGCACCGCTGGCTGCTCGACGTCGGGCTGCTCGCCCGTCGACGGCTCGGCCATGGGCGGTTGGCCCGCGGGCCGCTCGGCAACTATCGCTTCGACCGCGGGCTGCTCACCCGTCGACGGTTCGACCGCGTTCGGCTCGCTTATAGGAGGGTCGGCTGCGTTCAGTTCGCCCATAGACGGTGCTCCGGTGCCGGGCGTGGCGGCCGTGGCGCATGGTGGGTGGTATTGGGTGCCGTCGGGTCGGTAGGTTTCGATGGTGTTGTTGGGTCCGGCGCGGAGTTGCCAGCCGTCGTTGTGGATGTAGCTGTGATGGTTGTGACACGCCCACGCCAGCCCGGCGTAGTCGGTGGCTTGTGAACGAATCCACGGGTCGAGGTGATGGGCCCTACAGGCGTGGGCGGGTACGGTGCACCCCGCGAATTCGCAGGTCGGGCTGCGTACCCAAAGTACGCGGCGTTGTGCTGCGGTCGCGAACCGGCGTTTGGAGCCCATGTCGAGCGGGACGCTGTCCCCGCCGAACACGACTGGGATCACCCCGTGCTCACAAGCGAGTTGTCGTGCGATTCCGGCGGGGATCGGTGTGCCCTCAGCCAAGGTCGCTATGCCAGCAGCGTCGAGTTCGTCGAGCAAGTCCTCGTAGCCGATGATCGCCAGCACCCCCGACCCGCCCGTCTCGCCGCCGAACGCCGTGACAGATTGTTCGCCGGTGACGTACCGGCGGCACAGTTCGGTCAACGCGTCAGCGCGACGCCGCTCAAAACTGTCGCGCGGTGCCGCCGAAGGCGCCCGATCGGGGTGCTCGGTCCGCCACATGGCGTCGGCAATCCCGGCGATCGCTTGTTCGACGAACGCCCCCGACACCGAATCAAGCTTCGCGAACAGATGGAACATGCCGTCGGGGTCTTTCCAGGTACGCAGCGACCGCAACGCCGACAAGAACGCATGCAGCGATGCTTCACCGCCCGGATCACGGGCCGCGCGTTCCGAACGGGCTGCTTTCGCGAACTCGTCCGGAGACAACGCTTTGGCCATACCCAACAACTCCGACGAGTCCAGCACCGCAACCGGAGCCGGGACATCAACGGCGGCGCCGTCGCTGGCCGCACTGTCACCGGCGGCCGTGCTGCTGTCGCTGGCCGTGTCGTTGCACGAAGCAGCAACCGCTTCGGCGTTCGTGAACGAGTTGATGACCTCGACATGGGCCGGAGTGATCGCACCGCAACCAACCGCGTCACCTACTGGACCGTCGGCCGCGATTGATTGTGCGGTGTCCGCGGCACGTCGGGCGTCACGCGCCGACAAAGACGTGTTCTGCGCGAGCCACGCCGCCAACGACCGCGCCCCATCACGACGCCACAGACCCCGCTCATGCACCGACACCAACAACTTGGCCCGCAACACATCGACACGGCCCTGCAACACTGAACACGCCGCGAGCGCGGCGCGGACTTCGTCGTCGGCGAGGGTGTCGACGACGAGGCCGACATCTTCGGTGACGTGCTCGACAACCGCTGTGAACATACGAGAACCCTACCGAACACACGTTCCTTATGCAACCTCAATATATTTGAAATGTAGGGATGTTGTCATCGGTAGGTGTGGCGTCGTTCGACCTCGTGGCGATCGAGCAGGCCGCGGCGCACCCCGATATCGACGCTCCGGCAAGTGTGGTGCGCTGTGCTCGTGGCGAAGCCACCGACGGAACCGACGCCGACGCGTCGATCTCGACGTCGGGCGCGGGCTGCTCGACCTCGGCGGTCTTCTCACGGACCAGCGCCAACGACTCGACTGCGACGCCGATATCGCCACGGAGACCGGGCCACGCCCGCGCATCGCGCCGCGACGGCGACCGGTCGCTCGACATGACCGAGATGTGCGATCTCCTGATCCGCCACACCTCCAATCCACACGAACGCGTCACCCACCCGGGTCATCCAGGGCGACCGCACAACGGTGGATCGAGGCTTGGAGGATGCGCCGGTAGGCGCATCCGACCCAGCGACACCGTCGTTGATCTCGCCTGGAACAGGCGTGGAGGGGGGGGGGGGGGCCCCCCCCCCC
>JAYUFA010000215.1:0-2122 GCA_043738925.1 Actinomycetota bacterium | reverse complement strand
TCCACTTCGCTCAGTCTGCCGCGAAGAAACACTCGCGATGCTTCACACGCTCGCCTTGCGCCACTGCGGCACACCGACGTCATCGGCAGCGTCGATGAAGAACGCCTCGACGGCGAGCCCGATGTGGACGTCGTCGATGTCGATGCCGACCACGTTGCCCATCATGCGCGGACCTTCCGCGAGTTCAATCATCGCGACCACATAGGGCACCTCGTCGCGGAATCCGGCCATGCCCATTTGACGGATCACGGTGTACGTGTGCACCACACCGCTGCCTTGGCATTCGAGCCATGCGGTGTCGGCGCCGCATTCGGTGCACAACGCCCTCGGATACCACTGCCGATGACCACAGTGATCGCACTGCTGGATGAGCAGTCGACCGTCGCGCGCCGCAGCCCAATAGTGCGCGCTCACATGGTCGGTTTGCGGCAACAGCTTGACCCACTCGTCGCTCATGACGGCGCCTCCGTACCGAGCACTGCAACGCCGATGGCCGACAGCCACCCACCTGAGCCAGCGCACAACGCGACCTTGCAATCGGGCACCTGCACCACGCCCGCATCGCCGCGCAGTTGCCGCACCGCCTCGACGATGAGGAAGATGCCGCGCATGCCGGGATGACAACCGGAGAGACCGCCGCCGTCGGTGTTCATCGGCAACGAACCACCGCGTCGCAAATGACCCTCCTGCACCCAACGCCCACCTTCGCCACGGGGCGCGAACCCGAGGCTCTCCAACAGGATCAACACGGTGATCGTGAACGAGTCGTAGATCATCAACATGTCGACATCGCTGTGCGTGACACCGGCGCGCGACATGGCGATCGGCCCGCACTTCGCGGCGGCAGACGACGTGAAATCGGTCTGCTGGGAGATGTTCCAATGCGTCTGAGCGCCCGCGGCACCGAGGACGTACACGGACTTGCGCGGAAGGTCACGTGCGCGCTCCGCGGTGGTCATGATGAACGCGCCACCGCCATCGGTGACCGCGCAACAATCGAGCTTGTGTAACGGATCGGCGACCATGCGACTGTTCACGACATCGTCGACGGTGATGGGATCGCGGTACATCGCGTTCGGATTCAACGACGCGAACTCGCGCACGCCGACCGCGATCTCTGCGAGCTGCTCGGACGTTGTGCCGTACTCATACATGTGCCGCATCGCGTGCATTGCGTACGCACCCACGAGCGTGTTGCCATAGGGCGCCTCATACTGCGCGGGCCCGGCCACGCGTTGACCGGGCCGCATGAATCCACCGGTACCGAGGTTGCGACCCATCGTGCTCAAGCGATCGGATCCGTAGGTGACAAGTGCGGTGTCGCAGGCACCATCAGAAATCGCGGCCGCGAGATGCTGCACATGGAACTCGAACGACGAGCCACCGGTCATCGTGCTGTCGATATAACGATGATCGATGCGCAGGTACTCGGCCATGGTTATTGCATCGTCGATCATCGAACCACCACCGCCGGCGCTCACGTAGCCGTCGATGTCGGCCTTTGCGATCCCGGCGTCGGTGATGGCACGACGCGCCGCGAGCACGTGATGCTGCACCGCGTCGAGATGCGGCGCCCGCGGCGCGTCGGATAGCCCGACGCCCACTATCACCGGTGTGCGGTCACCACCTGCCATATCGGCGCACGGTAGCCTGCCGCGGGCCACGCTGTCGGCGGAGTCACGATCGGGCGGCCTCGCCACGTCACAGCGGTGCAGCTACATCAGCGCCGCGTCGGCGACGATGTCGACCAACGCTGGACCGTCGAACTGCAACGCCGCCTCGAGGGCGGCGCCCAGCTGATCGTGCCGTTCGACGCGGAAGCCACGTGCGCCACACAAGTCGGCGAACGCCGCGAAGTCGGGATTGTGCAGCGATGTCTGCCAGACGTCGAAGTCGGCGGCTCGCTGTTCCTTGCTGATCTTGCCGAGCTCCTCGTTGTTGAGCAACACGTGCGTGATGTTCATGCCGTACTTCACTGCCGTGGTGAGTTCCATCGCGTATTGCCCGAAGCCGCCGTCGCCGCTGATGCTCACGACCTGGCGTTGATCGCCCACCGCCGACCACGCGCCCATCGCCGCCGGAAAGGCGAATCCGATCGAGCCCAAGTAACCCGACATCAAAA
>JAYUFA010000214.1:0-15046 GCA_043738925.1 Actinomycetota bacterium | reverse complement strand
GGCCGTTCGAGCGCGACCGCGTTTCCACAATCGTCAAGGACCCTCAACGACGCGCGCGCGATGAGCGATACAAATTGATCGGCACACGACCGCGGCATGACCTGATCGCGCCCGCCCCACACCACCAGCGTCGGCACGGTCACCTCGGCCAACATCGGCGCGAGGCGGCGGTTGTACATGTAGGGCTTCCACGCGACACGAGCAACCATCTCGCGGTTGAAGTCCCACGCGAGCAAACGATCGTCGGTGAGACCACCGGCGAAGAACGCGTCGTACGCCTCCTGCTGGGCGAAGCAGTGGCGGGCGTAGCCGCTGTGCGAAACCAACATCATGTCGGCGATCGAACCATCGGTCGGTAAGAGTCCCGCCGAACCGACAAGCGTCAACCGCTCGACGAGCTCGGGCGCAAGGACCGCCAACTCGGCGGCGATCCATCCGCCGAACTCACTCCCCACCAGGGTGACCGGAGCGCCGACGACCTTGCGTATATAGCCGCCGACCAACACGGCAATGTCACGTACGTCGCGCGCCCACGCAGGTCGCGGCGCGCCGTTGAAGCCGGGTAGGTCGAGCGCGTGCACGGTGTGGTTCGCCGCGAGCGCGTCGTGGACTGCATGCCAACGTCGATCGGAAATGGAGTGATCGAGCACGACCACTGCGGTGCCTTCGCCCGCACTGCTCGCACGCAGCGTGCAGCCAGCCACATCGACCATGTGCTCGCTGAGACTCAACTCCCCCATCACGTGTACCCCCCAAGGCGCACCATATGCGTTTGACGAGCGATGCGCCCGACCGCCTGGTCGGTGGCCCGCCGCACGGCACACGTCGGCGCGGTACGTTGCGCCCATGCGCACTGCGATCGTCACCGGTTCCGCCGTGGGGATCGGCGCGGCGATTGCGACACGTCTCGCGGCGGACGGGTGCGCAATCGCCGTGGCTGATATTGACGAGGCGGGTGGCGAATCGCGCGCCGCCGCATTGCGCGCCGAGGGACACGACGCGCGCGCATTCACCGTCGATATCGCCGATGCCACGTCGGTTGATGCGCTCTGCGCCGCAGTGCACCAATGGCAGGGATCGATCGACATACTCGTCAACAACGCGGGCATCACCGGTCCGCACGGCTCCTTCGCGACCTACGACCGCGCGCGTATGCGCAACGTGATCGAAGTCGATCTGATCGGCACGATGCTGTGCACGCAAGCGGCACTCTCGTTCATGCAAGCAGCGGGTTCGGGGCGCATCGTCAACATCGCCTCCATCGCCGGCAAGGACGGCAACCCGAACCTCGCGCCGTACTCCGCGGCGAAGGCCGGCGTCATCGGATTCACGAAAGCGCTCGGTCGCGAGCTGGCGTCGGTGGGAATTGTCGTGAACGCCATCGCACCTGGGGGCGTGAGTGGCACGGCCATCAGCGGATCCGCGGGTACAGCAGGGCCATTGGCGTCATCACAGAAGGACGCAGTCGCCGCGTCGACCCCGATGGGTCGCCTCGCAACGCCCGACGAAATCGCCGCGCTCGTCAGCTGGCTGTGCTCACCCGAATGCAGTTACAGCACCGGCGCCGTTTACGACATCAGTGGCGGCCGCGCATCGTACTGACGCGATCACGCTGATGGGATCGCGCTGGTGGGATCACGCTGATGGGATCGCGACCGAAAGTTCCTCGACGGCGCGGATGTCGTGGTCGACGAGGATCTGTGCGATCTGCGCCTCCCACTCGGTTGGGACGGGCAGACGGGGTTTGCGGGGATATCCGCCGGGCAAGCCGAGTTGGTTCAGCGCCGCCTTGGTGCCCGACACCCCTCCGACCGTGGCCATCGCCGCGTAGAGCCGCAGTACGCGCGCGAACGCATTGCCGGCACCGATGAGATCGCCCCCGACCCAATGAGTGATCACCGATTGGGTGAGCCTCGGCGCGAGGTTCGCCTCGGAGGTGAGAAATCCGTTCGCGCCAAGTGCCAGCGCAGTCAGCCCTTGCATCGCGCCGCCGACATGGACCTCGATGCGATCGCCAACGGCATCGATGACACGGATCAGATACGTCACATCCGGACTCGTCACGTTGATGCCGACAATACGCGGGTAGCGATCGACCAAACGCTGGAGCACGTCGATCGGCAACCAGTAACCGACCGACTGATGCGTCGACAGCACCGCGTCGACCGGAAACTCATCGAGAATGTCGCAGAAATAGGTCTCGAGCTCGTCAGGACGCGGCGTCCGGCCGTGGCCCGTGTCGAGCGAGTACACCTGCATCGCGCCAAGGCCCGCTTCGGCAACCATGGTCGCGAGATCACGCATCTCCAGCGCGCTCCGCGGCTCGACACCCATGGCGCGCACCGGCACGCGGCCTTCGAGCTCCTCGGCCGCAACGCGCATGACGATCGCCGTCTCGTCACGGGTCAGCGTGTACCCCTCACCGCTGCCACCGCCGCCGACGTACACGCCGACACCGGCGTCGCGCATGCGCCGCAAATGCAGCCGGAGCGCGTCGACATCGAGTTGATCGCGCGAGTCGAACGGCGTGAGCGAGATCACGAACGTCGACGGTGTTCCGATCATTGCACGCTCCCCTGGGCTTGCTTGAGCAACTCGTGGATACGCCACGGCGGCAGATACTGCTCACCGATCTGCACGTCGAACGCCGACAGAGCGTTCTCGATCGCCGACACCAGCGCGGCCGGCGCGCCGATCGCACCACCCTCGCCAACCCCGCGATACTCGTGCTCGCCGTGCGACTCGCGTTCGAGGTGCTCGATCTCGATCCGCGGAAGATCGGTGGCCAACGGAGGCAGGTAATCCATCAATGTGGTGGTCACTGGTTGGCCGTTGTCGTCGTAAGCGAATCGTTCCAGCAACACCGCGGCGATGCCTTGCGCGACGCCGCCGCAGATCTGACCATCGACAACACGCGGGTTGATGAGCTTGCCACAATCCTCCGCGACCACGTAGCGAACGATCGTCACTTCGCCGGTTTCGGCGTCGATCGCTACCTCGCAAGCGTGGGTGGCCTGCGTCCAGCCACCCGGCGGTATCGCGTACTCGAACGTGACCGTCATCAGCCCGTGCTCGGCCGCGATCGACCGGAACGACACGTTGCGGCCGGGCGTACCGCGCACGACCGCGGCGCCGTCGACCAGATCAAGGTCGGCAGGCGCTGCTTCGAGGCGGGCCGCCGCCGCGTCGATGATCGCCTCGCGCAACTGCTGCGCCGCGCCCAGCACGGCACCCGACGCCAAGGTCGCCGCGCGCGATCCGCCTGTGCCGACAAGGTTGAAGGGCGTGATGTCGGTATCGCCCGACACGATCTCGACATCCGTGTACGCCACACCGAGTCGATCCGCGGCCAACTGTGCGAGCGTCGTGTGATGACTCTGACCGTGCGGCACCTGACTCGTGTGCACCCGCACACGCCCGTCTTCACCGAGCACTGCCCACGCCGCCTGCGCGCTGCGCGGCGAGGCTGAAGCACCCAACGCGATCGCGTAGTTCTGTGGCCCGGGCGCCGGTTCGAGCACGACGGCGAGACCCACGCCGCGCAACTCGCCCCGAGCGCGCGCTGCCGCACACGCATCGCGGGTCGCGCCCAGATCGATCCGCGCGATCGCGCGATCGAGCGTCTCCTCGATCGCAACGTTCTCTTGCGTCGGCCCCGTGATCATCGTGCGCGGGAACCCACTCGCGGGAACAAGGTTGCGCCGACGCACCTCCACCGGATCCAATGACAAATCGTGGGCAATCGCGTCGAACATGCGCTCACGCGCGAACGTCTCGGCCTGCCACGGCCCGCGATAGGCCACGTACGGGCCCTTGTTCGACACGAACACCCGGGCATCGAAACGCATGTGGTCGATCGCATACGGTCCAGGGAACAACACGCGAACCAGCGTGGGAAAGATCGAACTCGGCAGCGTGCCGAGCGGGTAAGCGCCCTGATCCACACTCATCTGCACGTGCACCGCACGCACCCGACCGTCGAGCTCCACTGCCGCCGAGATGTACACGCTCTCGTCGCGAGCGTGGCCTGCAACCACGAGATTCTCGGCGCGATCCTCGATCCACTTGATCGGCCGTTGAAACTCACGGGCCGCGTGCGCGACGAGAATCTCCTCGCGCATCGCGTACGCCTTCTGGCCGAATGACCCGCCAATGTCGCCGCAGCGCACCGTGACGGACGCGTCGTCGAGCCCAAGCAACGAGGTGAGCGCCGCGCGTAACGCGAACGGGTTCTGAAACGAAGCCTGCACGGTGAGGTGGTTGTCGGCCCACGTCGCCAACACACCACGGCCTTCGAGCGGAAGGTTCGCCTGACGACTCTGGCGAAGCGACCGACGCACCACGCGCGGCGCACCGGCGAACCACAAATCGGGGTCACCGTGCAAGAACGTCTCGTCATAGACGACGTTCGTTTCGAGGTCATCGAAGATCGGGTCAATCGCGTCGTCGAGTGCGTCGTCGAGCACGAGCACGAGTTCGAGTGGTGACGCGTCGACCACCACCATCTCGGCTGCGTCCTCGGCGACCGCGCGCGATGTCGCGACGACCATGCCGAGCACATCACCAACGAAGCGCACCCGATCGGTGCACATCGCGTCCACCGCCGGCACGGCCAAGCCCGGCGGCCCCACCCCGGGTCGTGACCCAATCACGTCAACCACATCAGAACCGACCCACACGGCAACGACCCCAGGCAGGTCACGCGCGCGCGACGCGTCGACATCGACGACCCTCGCGTGGGCCCAATGGCTGCGCACGAACGCGACATGCAGAGCACCATCGGGGAGAAGGTCGTCGACGAAGCAACCACGCCCCGTCAACAATCGCGGGTCCTCAACACGAGGAACGCTCGAACCGGTCCACCGTTGCATCAGCGCATACCCACGGCACACATCATCACACGTGCGTCCGCACACCTGTTCAAACGTGCGTCCGCACACCGTTCACCCGCGCGTCCGCACACACCTTTCCGCTCCTGTCCCAACGTGACTATGGTCGCTTCGGGAACATCATCACCGGGGGAATCGGCATGGCAATTGACTTCAGTGTGGACGAGGAGTTTCAGGCGCATCTCGACTGGATGCGCAAGCTCGTCGACGAAGAGATCGAACCACTCGAACTGTTCTACGAGGACATGACCGCGGGCAACTGGAAGAAGGCCACCGACCCACTGAAACAGCAGGTTCGCGATCGCGGTCTGTGGGCGTGCCATCTCGATCCCGAGCTCGGCGGTCAGGGTTTCGGACAAGTCAAGTTGGCGCTCATGCACGAGATCCTTGGTCGATGCCGCACCGCGCCGAACGTGTTCGGCAACCAGGCGCCCGACTCGGGCAACAGCGAACTCATCGCGATCAGCGCCACGCCTCAACAACGCACCAAGTGGCTCGAACCATTGCTGCGCGGCGACATCACCTCGTCGTTCTCGCTGACCGAACCCCACTTTTCGGGCAGCGACCCCACGATGATCAACACGCGGGCCGAGCGTGACGGCGACGAGTACATCATCAACGGGCACAAGTGGTTCGCGTCGATGGCGGCCACCGCCGACTTCGTCCTCGTGATGGCGGTGACCAACCCCGATAACCCGCCGCACAAGGCCGCTTCGTTCTTCATCGTTCCCAAGGGCACGCCCGGCATGAACATCGTGCGCAACGTGTTCAACATGCATCATCCGTACCCCGGCCACTTCCGCGCCGGGGGCCACGCGGAGATCCTGTTCGAGAACTGCCGTGTGCCGGCCGAAAATCGCGTCGGCAACGAAGGCGACGGGTTTGTGCTCGCGCAAAAACGCTTGAACGGCGGACGCATCCACCACGCCATGCGGTGGGTCGGCCAGTGCAACAAGGCCTTCGATCTCATGTGCGAGCGCGCCGTATCGCGCCACACGAAAGGCCAACTACTCATCGAGAAGCAGATGGTGCAGGACATGATCGCCACATCGTCGGCCGAGATCCGTGCGCTGCGCCTGATGGCGTTGCACTCGGCGTGGGTGTGGGACACCCAGGGCGGCGCCAAGGCGCGCGTCGAAATCGCGGAGCTCAAGTTCTGGGGCGCGCAGGTGCTGCACAACGTCATCGACCGCGCGATCCAAATACACGGCGCAATGGGCTGGACCATGGACCTCCCGCTCGCCGAGATGTACGTGCAAGCGCGTCCGATGCGTATCGCCGATGGCGCCGACGAAGTCCACAAGTCGTTCGTCGCCAACAAGCGAGCGAAGGCGTACAAGCCGGTCGACTTCGGGTGGCCGAGCCAGCACATCCCCACGCGCAAGGCTGAGCTACGCGAGCGCTTCGCGTGGCTGATCGACAACGAGATGGCGAACCACTGACGGCTCGTCCGGCTCATTCCGGACAAACTCGTCCGGCCCATTCCGGACAAACGTGGCCTCGTCGCCGCGATTGGTAGCGGGTCCGCAAGGGCCGATCAGCGGTGGTGCAACACGTAGCCCTCGCCGCGCACGGTCTCGAGCTCGAGGTCGAGCGCGTCGAGGCGGCGGCGCAACCGCAAGATCCGTACGCGCAATTGGCTGGCCGACGACAGACCACCGGGCCAAGCCTCCGCCGCGAGCTCCGCTGTGCCCACCACCTGACCAAGACGCGCGATCAACACGCCGAGGATGCGCACCTCGATCGGCGGAATCGCGATCCATCGGTCATCGACGTGAAGACAGCCGTGCTCATCGATGAAGGGATGCGGACGCGCGGTGGCTCGAAGCTGCAAGGTCGAAATCCGCGCGTGTACCTCGCGTGGATCGGCGGGCAATCGCACCCAGTCCTCGAGCGCATCTCCGCCGATCGGTGGCTCGGCATCGTCGGGCACCAAGACGAGACGTGGCGATCCGGCGGCGCGGAGCGCAGCCAACAACTCGCTATCAACCGGCAACGTGACGATGGTGACCTCGGCGAGAGCGCGGCGGCGCTCGTCGTCCACTCGTCCGTTCGCCATAGACACGTCGACATCCCAAACAACCTGAGCTTCCCGAGCGGTCACCCCACATTGCTATGAAGCGCCTCGACATCGGCTGGGCATGTTCAAACTAGACAGCAGGTGTTTCACCTGGGTCGCCGTGAGATGTCGTTCGCGTTAGCGCTTGCTGAGCGATTTATGACGCTCGCCGCGACGGCAGCGCGGCGGCGCGCCGACGCAGCAGCGGAGGCGTCATCACGCTCGTTGCGATGACAACGAGCAACAGGGCCGAGTAGCGATCGGCGTTCAGGATCCCGCGTTCGAGACCGATGGACGCAAAGATCAAGGTCACCTCACCGCGGGGCATCATGCCGAGGCCGACGAAGAGGCGATCACCCCGGCCGCGCGGCACGAAGAGCGCCGCCGCGAACTTGCCCACGACCGCCACCGCGAGCAGCACCGCGGCGACGCGAAGAACCTCGGCGCTGACGAAGCCCGCCGGATCCGCGTCGATACCGATTTGCAAGAAAAACACGGGAATGAACAGGTGCCCGACCGGCGCCAACTCGATGCTGACGCGCTCGGCTACATGCGATGCACGCAACGCGAGACCAGCCACGAACGCACCGATAATGGGCGCCAGGTGCGCAATGTCGGCGAGCTCGGCCATACCGAGGATGAACGCGAACGCGAGCGTGACCAGGGCTCCGGCCGAGCGTGTCAGCCGCGTGACCAGCCGAAAGGCGTATGGCGCGACACGGATGCTGACAAGCGACCCGACGACCAGAAACCCGATTGCCTCGACCACAACGAGGCTGATGCCGCCGGCAGACACGTTCCGGTCGACGAGCACGCCCACCGTCACCGCCAACACCACGAGCCCCAGCACGTCGTCGGCGACCGCGGCACCCAGCACCGTGCGCGCCTCGATCGTGCCGAGCGCGCCGATATCGCCGAACACGCGTGCCGTAATGCCGACGCTCGTGGCCGTCAACGCGGCACTCAAGAACACCGCTACCTCGTTGTCGAGGCCGAGCGCCCGCGCACTGCCATAGCCCAACGCGAACGTGGCCGCAGTGCCGACCACTGCTACGCCGAGCGCGGTGCGGCCAACGGCGAGGAGATCTTCGACGTCGGTCTCGAGGCCGACGCTGAACAACAACAAGATCACGCCAAGTTGGCCGAGCACGTGCAAGGTCTCCCCGCCATGCACCCAGGCGAGCGCAGCCGGACCGACCAACATGCCGGCACCGATCTCACCACACACGGCGGGCACGCCGACCCGCTCGGCAAACTCACCGGCCACCTTCGCCGCGACCAACACGACGAGGATGTCGATCAGCGCGTGCGAAGCGGTCATGGCAGCCGCGACCGTAGGCGTGCGGCGTCGTGCCCGCGCGCACCCCGCGTAAAGCGACGCACACGCGTTCTCGGCCGCTGCGCCGAACGGCGCTGCTTGACACCATGCGGCCCTGGGGTGTCTAACCGTTGGCTACCGGCCCTTCGCCCGCGACCGCGAACGCGTCGAGGCTCTGGTATTCGTCGCTCGTATCGACCAGGTTCTCGAAATGGATGACACCCATCTCGACGAATCGATCACGCAGCCAACCGTCGCCCGCGTCGAGCAGTCCAAGCTTGCGACAATTCGGCACGATCTTCGAGAACAGCATCTGCAAGAAGTAGTCCTGTGATCGATCGGCAGACAGCACGCGGCGCAGGATCGGTTCCGAGTCGACCCCGAGCCGATGCCAAACCTCTTGCATGAGAAAGCGATCGCGCATGCGCACCGCGGCCTCATACGCGAACTCTTGCCGCTCACGAATCTCGGCCGCGCTGAGCTCGGTGTAGTACTCCTGCAGCGACAGCACGCCGAACGCTACGTGACGCGCTTCATCGCTCATCACGTAGCGCAGGAGACGCTTGAGCAACGGCTCGTGGATGATCTCGTGCATGACACCGAACGCGGCGAGCGCCAATCCCTCGACCATGATCTGCATCCCGAGATAGACGATGTCCCAGCGTGGATCGGAAACGATGTCGTCGAGCAACATCCGCAGGTTGGTGTTGATTGGATACCAACCTTCGAGCTTCTGATCGAGATAGCGCGAGAACACTTCGACGTGGCGCGCCTCGTCGACCACCTGGGTCGCTGCGTAGTACTTCGCGTCGATCCACGGAACGGTCTCGACAATCTTCGCAGTGCACACCAGCGCGCCCTGCTCGCCATGGGTGAACTGCGCCAGGCGCCATACAAAGTTCTCGTACGCCAGATTGCGCCAATCACGCTGGCTGAACTTGTGCAGCGGCAGGCTCGGGTCGTCCTTCAGCGCCATCAGCCCACCGAGCGACAATGGCGACAAGATCTCATCGAGGTGCCGTTCCGGGTCGACATCGATCGACCAGTCGAGGTCGGTCGAGCCGTTCCACTGTGAGACCTTCGCCTTCTCGTAGAGCTTGTCGAGCTTTGGCCGTTGGCCCTTTTGGTAGTTCCACGTGAAAGTCGCGGCCGCATTGTCGGCAACAATGTGCTCGACCTCGTCCGGATCAGGCAACGGCATCGCCAAGATCGCGTCGACATCGTTCAAGGCCGGCCGACCAAGGATCGCCTCTTCTGTCGCCATCGCGCACCCCTTCGCCGCGGTCGCTGGGAGCCACGCGCCCGCCGCAGGTTACCGCTCGGAAACATCGGGTGTCACGCGGCGCTTTCTGACAGGCCAGCGCGCTGCGCGTTCGCGCTGCGCGTTCGCGCTGACGTTCGCCTGTTTCAGGCTGCGGTCTGTTTTGGTGGGTTGAAGCCGACGGCCCAGGTGTTGAGACGTTCGCCGCTGGGGTGGGCGTAGGTGTGGCCGGGCGGTGGTGCGGGTGGTGGGCCGTTGGGCGGCCGGGCGGCGGGCGTGGTGATTGGGTTGCCGTTGGTGTGGAAGATGAGCCCGTCGGGCTGGTCGGCGTTGCCCGCGATGGTGAAGTGGTGTCGGTGCAGGCCGCGGTGGTGGTACGGGCAGAGTGCGACGAGGTTGTGGGTATCGGTTGGGCCGCCATTGATCCAGTGGATGACGTGGTGAATGTGGAGGTGGCGAGTGGCGTTACACGCGGGGTGTCGGCAGGTGCGGTCGCGGTCGAAGATGATGCGGCGGGTGTGGTTGGGGACGGCGTGGTGTTTGCGGCCGATGTTGACGGGTTGACCGTCGGTTTCCCAGAGGGCGTGCATGGTGGCGTTGCAGCTGAGGAGTTGGAACAGTGATTCGGGGATGGTTGGGCCGGCGTTGAGCCAGGCGCCGTTGGTGTCGAGGTGGACGTACACGCGGTAGCGATCGGCGCGTTCGGGGTTGGTGATCGCGCCGACGGACCGGTTGGCGACGTCGACGAGGGCGTCGACCCAAGTGAGTTCGGTTTGGCCGTCGCGGAAGAGGCGGTCGTGGGCTTCTTTGACGGCTTGGTCGATGATCGCGCCGTCGGTGGCGTCGCCTTCGACGACAAGGCGGAATCGGCCGTGTTCGTCGAAGGTGAGCGAGTACAGGTCGTGGGGCATCGCGGAGGGCGGCCGGTTCGCGAGTGTGGGTGAGGGCGGGAGGCACAACCCGGGCCACGGTTTCCACGGTTTCGCGCCAAGTGACGTCTCGGCGGCGTCAGGCGCGTCGTCCGCTGGGTCGGTGGTGTCGGTGTTGTCGCCAGCGTCGCCGGCACCGTCTTCTTCGGACATCGCCGGTTCGGGTTCTGCGACATCGGGCCACGGGTATTTACGTATGGCCTGGCGGATCTGGCTGACGGTGGCATTGCGGGCGAAGGCGGCCAGTTCGGCGTCGGCCCACGCGGGTGCGTGCGCGGCGATCGTCGCGATTTGGTCGAAGGACAGTTCGCCGCGTTCGAATGAGGCGTAAGTGAGGGGGAGGTCGTGGCGGCGGCGGGCGACGGCGACGAGGTGGTACGACCGTGAGGTTGAGGACCCGGTTTGCCAGGCGACGAAGTGTTCGGGGGTTTTGATGCCGGCCATGAACCATGAGCCGGTTTCGACTGCTTCGGCGACCACGGCAACGAGGTGGGCGTCGGCGACATTGCGGTGCCCACAGATGACCGCGATGCGGTCTTGCAACGATCGTTGATGTGCTTCCAACGGAGGGATGTCCACACCGCAAAGCATACAGCTGTTCGTATTGAAACGCAACCGCCTGAACCGAGGTTCGCCTACTGATCTTGTACGCGGGCTATCCGCGCGACCTCCGTCGGGGACAGACCGGCGCCTTCGCTGATGATGCTGCTGCTGCTGCTGCGCTTAAACCGTTGCCGGTCTCGACCGGGGCCCGGATCATCCCCTCAAGAAGCGGGTTGCGCGTCGGGTCCTGATTCGTCAACCGGCGAACCCGCCGATCGAAGCGGCTCCTTGGTGGAGGTGAGCGGAATCGAACCGCCGACCTCATCGTTGCGAACGATGCGCTCTAGCCAACTGAGCTACACCCCCAAGGGCGACTTCCGATGTTACCGGGGCGTCTGGCCCATCGTCGTACCGGTCGTCAAAAATCCCTACAGGAGGACCTACCCGACGTCGAACCTCTCCTCATGTTGCGGACACGTTGTGCACCTAGGGCTCACATGCGGGCTCTTCTGGGGGTGCTCGTGCTGGCCGTAGCGCTGGCGGCATGCACGCCCGAGCAGACCGCCACCTACGACCGAGTGAATGCGATCCGCGCCGAACACGGCGTCCGCACGCTGCTGCCGAGCCCCGCGGCGATGACCAAGGCACAGGTGTGGGCCGACCATCTGGCCGCAGTGGGCAAGCTCGAGCACTCCGACTTGTGGGCCGACATGCCAGACGGCGGCCACGCCGTCGGCGAGAACGTGGGCGCCGGCCCCTCGCTCGCCGCCATCGACGACGCTTTTATGGCCTCACCAGAACATCGAGCCAACCTGCTCGATCCGCAATGGAACTGGGTGGGCACGGGCGTCGCCCACGACACGCGGGGCACGCTCTACGTCGTGCAGGTGTTCGCCGACTACTGAGGCCCCGCCCAGCGGCCCACCCAGCGGCCACCAGCGCGTCACCACTGCCGGGCGCCGAACGCGTCAGCTTCCGGAAGCCTCACGGCGTAGCGGCGTGATGACAGCGCCGCCACCTTCAGAACGGGTAGCGCCGCCGGCTGAGCGGCCGTGCATCGATACCAAAGACGAACGACGAGTGCGTGATCGTGATGCTCGTTCCCAGGACAGGTACACGAACCCACCGAGCAACGCATCGGCCACCAGGTGCACGAGGAGCAGTGCCGGACTGATCACCAGCCCGGCCACCAACGAGACCAGCGCAAACACGGCGAGGATCGTGGTTGCCGTGGTACGGCGACGCGCCGCCTCGGCACGGCTGCGCGGCATGATCGACGACCGACTGCTGAGCGCCGCCGGCGCGGGACGAGGGCGCACGGTTCGTGGTCCGGGCGACGTCGTTGGCGCGGTCACAGCCGGCGACGATGTTCGAAGCGGACGTGGGCTCACCGTCGGAGCAGAACCCCGTGCCGTGCCCGCAGGTCGGGTGCGGTCGAGGCCGGAAAGGTGATCGCGGAACGACGTCACCGAGTTCGACCGTCGTGGCGCCCCGCGGCGGCCGAGGAGATCCGGCACCAACAAGAAGGCCCACGCTACGCCGAGCAGCGCGATGGCGATGAACGTCAATCCCACTCGTGTACCTGCCTAGCCTTCGCACGGTCGGGCGCGGTCCGGGCGCCAAAGGGTCGAGTTTTTCTACTACGAAACGGTTACAGAAGCAAAGAAGTCGCTGGTCGCGCCGCCTGTGTCGAGCACGCGCCGCGCGACCAGGTCAGCCAACATGCGCCCTCGGCGCGAAAGCTGCACAACGGGCGGTATTCCCCATGCGAGCACGGTGACCAGGTCATCGGCCAGCAGTTCGTTGAGCACTTCGACCCCAAAGTCGGCGGCAAAGCCCGAAGCGAGGCGGACCCCGAGCAGCACTCGCTCAACGCGTTGTGCCTCGGGCGCGACCACCTCGTATCCGTCGACTGCGAGCTGCGCGTCGGCCAGCGCCGCGGCGTAGGCCGCGGGGTGAGCGACGTTCCACCAGCGGGTGCCCGACACATGGCTGTGCGCACCGGGGCCGATCCCCCACCAATCGTGGCTACGCCAGTATCCGATGTTGTGCCGACACTGGGCGGAGGTGCCCCGAGCCCAATTCGACAACTCGTACCACGCATACCCGGCGCTCGACAGAAGCTCGTCGGCCATCTCATAGCGGCGGACCAACGTGTCCTCATCGGGCTCGGGGACCTGACCTCGGCGGACCTGCGCCGCGAGTCGGGTGCTCGGTTCGACCGTGAGCGCATAGGCACTGATGTGATCGGGTTGAGCAGCCAACGCGGCGACAAGACTGGCCTGCCAGTCGGCGTCGGTCTCGCCTGGCGTGCCGTAGATGAGGTCGAGGCTCACATGCTCGAGTCCGGCCGCATACGCGTGGCGGACGGCCTCACCGGCCGCGCCGGGGGTATGTGAGCGCTCGAGTACCGCCAAAACGTGGGTCCGGATACTTTGCATGCCGAACGACAGTCGGGTGACGCCAGCGGCGCGCAGCTCGTCGAGCGTGTGCCTATCGACCGAATCAGGATTGGCTTCGACGGTGATCTCGACGTCGTCGATTACGTCGAACTGGTCGCGCACCGTCGCGATGATGGAGCACAGGTCGGCCGGATCGAGCTCGGTGGGGGTGCCACCACCGACGAACACCGTGTGAACAGGCGGTGCATGGGGTGCGAGGTACGTCGCTGCCGCGCGTATTTCGGCGCGTGCTGCATGTACGTACGCGTTACGGAGATCGCCACCGAGCTGGCTCGACGTGTAGGTGTTGAACGCGCAATAGCCGCACCGTGACGCGCAAAACGGTACGTGGATGTATACGCCGAACGGCACCCCGGCGCGCGGCGTGGCCGCCGATCGGGGCAGCCTCACGTGCTGCGGGCCGGACGCCGCCGCGCCACCGGCCATGTCAGCTCGCGGGATCGCGACGGTAGGTGCCCGACTTGCCGCCGGTCTTTTCCCACAGCGCGAGGTCGGCGATGACCATGCCGCGGTCCATCGACTTGCACATGTCGTAGATCGCAAGCGCAGCGACGGAGCACGCCGTGAGCGCTTCCATCTCGACTCCGGTGCGGTCGACAGTCTCGACCTGGGCCTCGACTTCCACGTAGTCGTCTTCGATCTCGAAGTTCACGAACACGGAGCCGACAAGGAGTGGGTGGCACAGCGGAATGAGGTCCGAGGTGCGCTTCGCGGCCTGGATGCCCGCGATCCGCGCGACGGCGAGCACGTCACCTTTGGTGATCGCGCCACGGGCCACCGCCGACGCTGTGTCAGGCTTCATGTACACCCGACAGCGTGCCTTGGCGCGTCGGTGCGTGGCCTCTTTGGGCGTGACGTCGACCATGCGCGCACGGCCGAGGGGATCGAGATGGGTGAAACCGTGATCCGACATGGCCGGAGTCTACGGAACGGTGCCGTCAGGCGCAGCGACCCGGCCAACGTGGGTTGGCTCAGTGACTGGCGGTGATCGCAACAACGCTGGTCCGTGCGGCGGCTGCCTCGCCACCGAAGAGGTACGCCGTGTCGCCGATGACCGCCGCCGAGGCGTTGGCGACGGGTTCGGGCAAGGTACCCGCCGGTGACGCGGTGCCGGACACGAGGTCGATGCGCAGGATCTGATCGGTCGCGTTCGCGCCGAGTCGGCCGCCGGCAACGAACACGGAACCGTCGAGCACGAAGACCGATGCGTTCGACAGGGGCGCCGGCAGCTGTCCGATCTGCGCGACGGCACCGGTGGCGGGGTCGATGCGCAGGATCTTCGCGACGGGCTTGCCGTTCTCCTCACCGCCGATGAGGTAGAGCATCTTGTCCGCGGCGACCAGCATTCCGTAGCGGTTGCCGTTCAGGAGCGACGCGACCACCCGAAACGTTGCCCCGCCGTCGTCCGAGGCGAGCACCGTGATCGGCTCGTGAGCGCCGTCGTACCCACCGACGACATACATGGTGGCCCCGATCGCCGCAGCCTGGACATCGGCGCGCGGCTCAGGCAGGTGCCCGACGACGGTGACCTTCGCGTCGGCGACGAGATGCACTGCGGACGACGATTTCGCGTCGCCACCGCCGA
>JAYUFA010000213.1:0-5653 GCA_043738925.1 Actinomycetota bacterium | reverse complement strand
CAGACGAGGCGCACCGCGGGTCGGCGGCGCGCGACGAGCCATCCGCCCAGCAGCACAGCCGATGTCGCTCCGGCGAGGACGACGAAGGGGAACTCGGGCACGTCGACCGGCGGGATCACATTTTGCAATGCACAGGGCAGCGTGCTGCTGCGCAACGAGAAGCCGTTGATGTCGTTGTCGTCGGACCAGAACGCCGGCTTGAAGCCGCCGACGCACAGGGTTGCCGGCGCAATTGCGAAGCCTTCGTTGTTCGTGTTCGGCATGGTGGCCGGGCGTTCGTAGCGCAACGCGACCTCAAAGTGGCCCGATGGGTTGATCCGCAACACGTGCATGCGACCGTTGCAGCCGTTGTCACACACCGCCCAGAAGTCGTTTAGGTCGCGATCGAACTGCAGGTCCATGATCTGCGAGAAGCCACTCGTGAACGAGGAGACACGAGCGAACGTGTTATCGGGGCTCAGCGCATACACGAAGATGTTGCCCGTGGCCTCCACGCCGACGAAGAACAACCCGGTCCCATGATTCGGGTAGTCGGCCGGGTTGTAGAGGTGGCCTTTGGCGTCGTCGAAGAATCCTTGCGCGGTCAGGAACGAGTCCTGCACCCAGGTGATGCCTTCGAGTCCTAGGTTCGCGTCGTTGGGTGACGACGGAATATCACCGGTGAGGCTCCACTCGTTCGTCGCGGTGAGCGTGGAGCCCGCAGCCGTGGGGTCGTAACGCAGGACGCTCTTACGGCTGACGCCGCTGTTGGTGTTGTCGCGCTCGGTCGAGACGTAGATGCCGTCAATCGAAGTGGAGTCGCCGACGTAGGTGACTCCTTCCGAATCGGGATCGCCTGAACCGTTGGGATAACGAAGACTCTTGCCGGCGCCCCAGTTGTTGGCCGTGTCGGGCTGCCACGTTGCGACGCCATCGAACACCATGCGATACAGCGAGCCAGGACCGTTCACCACGCCCCAGAGGACGCCCGGAGCAGTCGAGCCACTGGGCTCATAGTCGAGCCCGCTCAAGTTGCTGGTGAACGTGGCCGCTGGGTCACGCGTCACGACGGTCGGGTCGCCCGGCCACGGGAGATACACCGGCCCGGCAGTGGTCGTCGTGGCAACGCCAGTGGTTGTCGGAGCGCCGGTCGTGGTGGGTCCAGCAGTGGTGGTCGGACCGCCCGAGTTGGCGATCGTGCCCGGCGAGCCGACCTGGACGGTGCCGGCGGTCGGGTTCGCGGCGTTGAACGCGCCGTTCGTGCCCGCGGTGCTCAGGGTCGAGATGAGGCCGGTGAGCCCGGCGGTGTTGTCGAACGTACGGAACGGTGTGACTGTGGTCGAGGCATTGAACGAGACGTTCGCTTGCAGAACACCGCCAGCGTCAAAGAGGTTCACCGCGTCGGTCGCGGTGCTCAGGCCCACGCCGGAGCCGCCGTAGTTGCCGATCGTGAAGCCTGCTGGAACGCTTCCGCCGAACCATGCGGTCTGAAAGCTCGCCTCGACTGCTGCGACCTGCGCCGGTGTCGCTGCCGCAGCAGTCTCGACAAAGACAACGGTCTGGCCAGCACCGATGCTGGTAACACCGCTCAGCGGAACCGAGGCCGCGAAGGAGTTGGAATTGTCATCCATTTTCCAGCCGGTGATGTTCACTGCGGACCCGCCAGTGTTGGTGACCTCGAACCAGTCGGCCAGGTATGGGGCGTTCCCACTGCCCCACGGCGCGACCTCGGTGATGAACAACGTGGGTGACACCGCGTGCGCCGCCGTCGGCATCGCAGCGAGCACCGGTGTCGATACCGCGACGGTCGCAATTGCCATGCGACGCGCCATCCTCTCGAACTGCACTCTCACGTGAGCTGCCTCCTCGGTCCGCGCGCGGGGTACGCACAGAGGCAACGTGACAGACGCGTATGGCTAGTGGCTCTACGTCAGGCGGACACGAGTCGACTTCTTCGTGCAGCGCGGGCCGGCTGCCTCGCGAAGTGGTTCGTCAGATGACGCGTGAAGGCTGGCGGGCCAGGTGCTGCCCGGCGCGGAAGCCGAAGACCATGCCATTGGCAATCGTGGCGCCACCACCGGGATACGCCCACGCGTACGCGCTCGCAGCGGTGTTGCCCGCGGCGTACAGACCGTCGATGACCGGCGTGCGATAGCCGCGCACGCGTCCGTCCACATCGAGGCGGGGCCCACCGTTGGTGCCAAGGGCGCCCGGCCATATCACCACCGCGTAGAACGGGCCTTGGTCGACGGGACGCACCGCACCCGGCCCCATGAGCCCGAGCTCGGTGCGGCGAAACTCGGGGTCGGTGCCGACCGCGGCGTGCTCGTTGAAGGTGGCCATCGTGGCTTCGAGCGCGGCGCGGTCGACGCCGATCTTGTCGGCCAGCTCGCCCACGGTGTCGGCTACCGGCACCCACGTCGGTGTCGGCTGACCCGGGAACATCGAAAGGATGCGGGTCGAGTCGCGCACGCCTTGATCGAAGATCATCCAGCCGGGACCTTCGTTCGGGAACGTGTTGTTCGTCGCGTCATACTGACCGAACGCTTTCGGAAAATCGTTGTACGGCATGGCCTCGTTCCCGATGCGCTTGCCGCTGCGATTGACCACTACCGACCCCGGAGTGCCGCGGCCCCATTCGAACTGCGGCACCAAGTCACCGCCGCGGCTGATGTCGGGGTCGAACATCGCTGGTTGCCCGAAGTACGACGTCATGTTCGCGAGCTGCGCGCCGGCTTCCATTGCCATCATTAGCCCGTCGCCCGTGTTGTTCGGCGGCGACAATGGCTTCACCTCGTAGCCGATGAACGCTTTGACCATCTCGCGGTTCCACTCATAGCCACCGCACGCGAGCACCACACCTTTGCGCGCGCCGATGAGCATGCTCTTGCCGGCTGATTCCGCGCGCACGCCAATGACCTTGCCATCGACCACGACCAGCTCACGCGCCGGCGTTTCGAGGAGAACATCGACGCCGCGATCGAGCAGCCCCTTGAACATCATGGCAATGAGTGCTGCGCCCTTGGTGCGGATGTCGAGTGCTTCACGTCGCGCGAGTTCGGCCTTGAGTTCGTCAGTGTGCGGCGCGAAATCCTCGGCGAGCATCGTGTTCGCGCCGAGCGACATCAACGTGCCACGCGTGACCAAACGGTCGCGCCACGCGGGTATCTCGGTACCAACCGCGTATGGCAGCGGCTCGCACGAACGACCGCCCCACTTCTTGCCGGGCACGTCATAAGGAAAGAAGTAGTCAGGGAAATTCGCAACCGGCTGCATGCGCAACGGCGTGTGTGCTTCGAGGTAGGTCAACACCTCGGGCGCCGTGTCGACAAACGCTTCGAGCACTGCCGGGTCGTGTTCGTGACCGCACGTCAGCCGACGCAGATACGCGAGGGCTTCCTCGCGCGAATCTGGAATGCCGACTTCGGCCATGTGGTGGTTGCCGGGTAGCCAGGCAACGCCACCGGATACCGCGGTGGTGCCGCCGATCATGTCGGCCTTTTCGAGTACGAGCACCTCCGCGCCGCCGTCGTGCGCCATCGTGGCTGCGGTGAGCGCGGCGCCACCGCTGCCCACCACGATTGCGTCCACGACGCGGTCCCACTTCTCTGGTGTATTGGCCAACATCGGCATGCTCCTGTACTCAACTCGGTGCCGGGAGTCTGCCCACGGCGGCGCTCGCGGTCCAGTACGGGCCGCAGGATCGCGACGCTTCACCTATCCGCTGAATCGCTGGGGCATGATGGATCCACGACGGAAGGGGTGGGTCTTGGCAGCGAAGACGGCAATCGTCACGGGGGCGACGCGAGGCATCGGGCGGGCGAGTGCGATCGCTCTTGCCAAGCGCGGTTACGACGTGGTGATCACCGGCCGCACCCAGAACGAGGGCGATGCCGCAAAGCGCCCCGAGGCTGAAGCGCTACCCGAGTTGCGCCTGGTGTCGGGCAGTCTCGCATCCACGGCGGCGGCCATCGAGGCCGAGGGTGTACGCGCGTTTCCGCTCGTGCTCGATCTGCTTGCGGGCGACACGTTGCAACCCATCGCCGAGGCCGCGATCGAGGCACTTGGCCACGTCGACATCCTGATCAACAACGCCATCTACGTCGGTCCAGCGGGCGAGAAGCTCTTCCTCGACACACCGGTGTCCGAGATCGAGAATCGGCTCTACGGCAACATCACGGCGCAACTGATCTTCATGCAGCCCGTGTTGCGCCGGATGGTCTCGCGAGGCAGCGGCGTGATTGCCAACGTCACCAGCGGCGCCGGATACTTCAAGCCGTTCGCGGCCATTGGCAAGGGCGGCTGGGCGCTCAACTATGGCGTGTCCAAGGCCGGATTGAATCGCATCGCCGAGCAACTGGTGATCGAACACGGTGCCGACGGGCTGTACTTCTACAATCTCCAGCCGGGCGCCGTCGCCACCGAGCGCGTGCTCGCGGCGGGTGAGAAACTGGCATTTGTCGCAAAGCACGCGGCGCCGGTTGACCTCATCGGCGAGGCCTTTGCCCGCATCGTGACCGCGCCGAACGGCACGTTCGCCAACGGCGCGACGATCGAAGTGCAAGATGTCGCACGCGAGTTGGGAATCCTGGCGCCTCTGGCGTCGAAGGAGTCGAGCTGATGGTCGATCGCCAAGCCGCAACGCGAGGATCACTATGAAGATCGGGCTCTTTCTCGACCTACGCAACCCTCCCCCGTGGGAACGACCGTGGGTCGAACACATCGCGAACGCCATCGATCTCGTGGTCGACGCGGAGCGCAAGGGCATCGATGCCGTGTGGCTCTCCGAGCACCACCAATTCGACGATGGCTACCTCACCCAACCGTTGGCCTTTGCCTGCGCGCTCGCGGCGCGCACAACGACGATGCGCATTGGCACGGCGATCATGATTGCCCCGTTGCATCAGGCGGTGCACGTTGCTGAGCAAGCCGCGTTGGCTGATCTCCTCTCGAACGGTCGCATCGAGGTCGGCATGGGCACCGGCTATGCCCCACACGAGTTCGCTCTGTTCGGTCAGAGTCTCGATGCCCGCTATCGCCGCACGGACGCAACGCTCGCCGAAGTGCGCCGACTCCTTGATGACGGTGTGGTGACACCGCGGGCCGTGCAGCGACCGTTTCCCTTGTGGGCCGGATATCAAGGACCGCAGGGAGCAGCGCGCGCTGGGCGGCTCGGCGTTGGTCTCTTGAGTCTCGATCGTGCCAACGCGGCGATCTACGCTGACGCTCTCGAGGCCAACGGCCACGGCGCCGCTACCGCCCGCCTCGGTGGTGTGGTTGATCTCATCGTCTGCGACGACCCGGTTCAGGCCAAGCGGCGACTGCTCCCCCATTTTGTGTGGCAGCGCCACTCGTATCGTGCGGCGCGAGGCATGGTCGAGTCGTATGACGAGATGCTGGCCGCCATCACCGAGCGCCTCGAAGCCAAGGGTGAGTTACCGGGGCTCGCTGTGTGCACCGCCGATGAAGCGATCGTGCTATTGCGTTCGCGCACCGAAGGCCTACCGGTCGAGCATCTGTACTTGTGGGCCACACTCGCCGGCATGCCCGACGATCTCGTGCAGCGACACGTCGATCTCGTCGCGACGAGCGTGCGTCCCGCGCTGTTGGGGCTGTAATGCTCGCGCCGCATGGCTTCTTCTCGTTCACCAGTGTCACCAATTCCGCGGATCAC
>JAYUFA010000212.1:0-5653 GCA_043738925.1 Actinomycetota bacterium | reverse complement strand
GCGCCGTCAGGCATCGGCGCACCGGTCATGATCCGCATCGCCTCGCCGGGCCCGATCGGGCGGTCGGCGGCCGCGCCGGCCGCGACCGTGCCGATCACGCGCAGCGTCACCGGGGTAGTCACCACATCTGCGGCCCGCACGGCATACCCGTCGACAGCGGTGTTCGCGAACGGCGGGATCGATTCCTCGGCGACCACCTCCTCGGCCAGCACCAACCCCAACGCGCCG
The DNA here is from genome assembly GCA_043738925.1 of Actinomycetota bacterium. GTDB lineage: Bacteria > Actinomycetota > Acidimicrobiia > Acidimicrobiales > WLNW01 > WLNW01. Next base: position 5,425 of record JAYUFA010000212.1, on the reverse strand, counting down.
CGCAGCGCGATATCGGTGGGCGCCGCGACTCGACAGCCCATCAAGACGTAGGCCCGTGCTTCTTCCAAGCTGATCACACCGGCGAGTAAACACGGCGCTTCGACCCGCCGCAAGGTCGGCGGCTCGACGGTCAGCCCGGCGAGGTCGGTCAGCCCGACGACACCGAACGTTCCTCGCCGCGCAGCAAGCGGCCGATGTTGGCGCGGTGACGCAGGAGGACGAGCACCGAGATCGCAGTCGCACATGCCATCTCACGCGCCGGCGAGCCACGGATGGCCACGTACGTGGGCAATGCAACGGCCAAGACCAATGACCCGATCGACGATGTCCGCCACCGCCTCACCACCACGACGAAGACCACGAGAAGCACTGTCGCGGCGATCGGGTACAGAACGAATGCGCCGCCTCCCGCAGTCGCCACGCCCTTGCCCCCACGCCACGGCATCGTCACGGGCGCGACATGGCCGAGTACCGCTGCCGCCCAGCAGAGCGCAGCCATCTCACGCCCGGCGAGGCCATACGCAACCCCCGTGGCCACCGCCCCCTTCGCGAGGTCTCCGACCAGCACGGCCACACCGGCCGACCATCCCGCGGTGCGGTAAACGTTGGTGGCGCCCGGGTTACCCGAACCCTCGCGCAGCGGATCGTGACCGACGCGCCGACCAATCAGGCGAGCGGTGGGAAACGACCCGAGGAGGTACGCGCCGACGATCCATGCGATATCGCTCGCGGCCATGCGACATCGTACGCATCACCCACACGCCGACCCGCGGACGTCGGGTAGTGGCCCCGTAGCCCTTCCGCTACGCTCGTTGGCACTCGATTCACGCGACTGCCAACGCGGTCGATGTGTCCGCTCACCACTCGCCGATTTGTCCGCAGGCAGCTGCCGGAGGCCGCCCACCATGCCCACCTACGAATATCGCTGCCGGGAGTGCGGCCACGCGTTCGAGGCCGTGCAGGCATTCACCGACGACGCGCTGACGCAATGCCCAGTGTGCACCGGATCGCTCCGGAAGGTATTCGGCAGCATCGGCGTGAGCTTCAAGGGCAGCGGCTTCTACAAGACCGATCACGGCAGCCGCTCGAAGCAGGCAGGCGCCTCCACAAACGGTGAATCGTCGTCGTCGTCGGGCGATTCATCGGCAGGGTCGTCATCGGGATCGTCGGGATCGTCGTCCGAATCGTCGGGATCGCCCTCGGGGGCCTCGTCGACGCCGAGCACCCCGGCTTCGACATCCAGCTCAGGGAACTCATCGTCGAGCGGCTCATCGTCTTCGTCGGGTTCGTCATCCTCGGGTTCGTCCGACTGAGAACGACCGTGCTCAGTTCCCGCTGAGCATCACGTCGTCGATCACGAGCGACACGGCGCCAATGCCGCTCGGCTGCCATTCGAGATCGGCCCCGACGGCGGAGATGCCCGTGAGCAAGCGTGGCAACGTCGAGCCGAGGGTGGCCTCGCGCAGCGGTTCGGCAAACGCGCCATTGCGGATGCGGAGCCCTTCGACGCCGACGCTGAAATCGCCGCTCACCATGTTCACCCCGGAGTGCAGGCCGACCATCGACGTGACGAACAAACCGTCGTCGATCGATGCCAACAGCTCGGCGAAGCTGCCCGAGCCCGGCGCGACCTGAAGCGCCGCGGCGCTCACCCCCGGCGTTGATCGCGGACCGCGAGCCGCTGAGGCCGTCGTGACCGTACCCAAACGCCGTGCGGTGTAGGTGTTCTGGAGGAACCCCTGGAGAACGCCATCGTGCAGAAGTGGAACACGGCGACAGGTCAACCCCTCGCCATCGTGCGTATCGGCGCCGAACGACCGCGGGTCGGTCGGATCGTCCCATAGCGCCAACAACGGCGATGCCACCACGTCACCGACACGGTCCGCGAACAACGATCGGCCCTTCAAGACAGCGGCCCCCGACAGCATTGCGCCGATCAGGGAGAGGAGCGTGGCCGCGCTCCGGGGCTCGAGCAAAATCGTGATGCGCCGCGAATCGGGCTTTCTCGCGCCCAACATCTCGGTCGCTCGGCGCACGGCATCCGCGGCCGCGAGAGCGGCATTGAGGTCATGCGTACTGCGACCGAATGACGAACCACCGCCGGCGGTGGTTCCCGAATCGTCGCGAGCGAGCGCGCTTACCGAGAGCGACGCAAAGGTGCCGCGGTCATAGACGGCGACACCCGTGCTCGACACGATGGCGCGCTCGCTTTGCGCGTCGCCATAGCTCGCGGCGCGCACACCCACGATGCGCGGATCGGCGGCACGCACCTGCGCCTCGAGGTCGATCGCTTGGGCGATCTTCCAGTCTGCGTCGCGGGCGTCGACGTCGTCGCGCCACAGGTCGAGGTTCGCCGCCGCGAGCGCGTCGGGGGCGGCAAGGCCGTTGGCGTCGTCGGGCTGCGCGAACGTGGCGTTGTCACGCGCCTCGGCCAACAACGTGGCAACGACGTCAGGGTCAAGAGAGCCGGACGACGCGAAACCCTGCCGACCGTCGATGATCACGCGCACGCCGATGCCCGCCGACATCGCGTCGGTGAAGGCTTCGATCTCGCCGTTGTAGGCCCGAACATTGGTCGAGCGGCCGCGCGACACATACACCTCGACCTGCTCACCGGCGCCGGCGCGTTCGACAACGCTCGTTGCGATGGCGACCAGCCCGCCGTCGATGGCGACCAGCCCGCCGCCGTTGGCCGACCCGCCGTCGTTCACGAGCCCGACATCGTGAGGTCGGCGACCACCAACGACACACCCGCCGCGTTCATCGGCAACCACTCGACATCGTTGCCGATAGCGAGCACGTCGAGCAGCATCTTCTGCAGAGTCGAAGCGATCGTGAACTCGCGCACGGGTTCCGCGAGCGCTCCACCACGGATGACCAAGCCCTCGGCCCCGGTGGAGAAATCGCCGCTGACCGGGTTCACGCCCGAGTGCAAGCCCGATACGTCCTGGACCAGCAAGCCATGATCGATTCCGGCGATCAACTCCGCTTGCGTTGCGCTACCCGGCGCGAGCTGCAACGACATCGCACCCACCCCGGGGGTGGACTTGAATCCACCGCGAACCGCCGACCCGGTGGACCGCACACCCGTGCGGCGCGCCGTGTACGCGTTGTGCAGGAACCGCGAGACACGACCGTCACCGATGAGCACATTGCGACGCGTGGCCAATCCCTCGCCGTCGACCGTGGTGGCGGTGTAGGACTCGGGCCAGGTCGGATCGTCGACCAGCGTGAAGAAGCTCGGCGCGACAAGATCACCGAGCCGGTCGGCGAACAACGAGCGGCCCTTCAACACGGACTCACCCGACAGTGTCGCGCCCAAGATGCCAAGGAACTGCGCGGTGACCCACGGGGTGAGCACCGCGGTGACCCGCTCGGTTGCCGGCTTTTTCGCACCCAACAGCCGCGTTGCGCGTGCGGCCGCTTCGCGCGCACAACGGGCGACGTCGAGCTCGCCGGGGGCGCGGCCTACGCTCCACCCGAAGCCGTTCTGGGTCTCGCCATTTTCCTCAGCCAGCGTATAAACGCTGACGAAACAGCCGGTCTCGCGACCGGTGCGGCGGATGCCCGCAGTCGACACGATGGCGTATTCGTGCACCGTGTCGGCGTATTCGGCCGACTCGATGCCAACGATGCGCGAGTCGGCCGCCATCGCAAGCCGTTCCAACTCGATCGCAAGCTCGATCTTGGCGTCGGTGGCAAACGTACCGAGCGCCGCGTCGTAGAGAGCCAGCGCGGCCGGCTCAGTACCGTCGGGCTCAGCAAGGCCGACGTATTCGTCGAAGGTGCCGAACTGTGCGTTGTCGCGCGCGTCGGCCATTGCTTCAGCGAGGACATCGACCTCGAGCGAACCGGCCCACGCGAAACCTTGACGTCCGTCGACGATGATGCGTATGCCGACGCCTTGAGATTCGGCCGACGAGAACGACTCGACCTCGGCCTCGTACGCGCGGACCTCGGTCTCGCGGTCGTGCACCGCGTAGACCTCGACCTGTTCGTTCTCGCGCGCCCAACCGAGCACGCGGTCCGCAATATCGACGAGCTCAGCCATGGTGCCCGCTCACGCTGCCGTTCCGCCGATGGTCATGCCGGTCACTCGCAGCGTGGGGGTGCCGTCGCCGACGGGCACACCTTGGCCATCCTTGCCGCACGTACCGGGGTGGCCCATCGCGAAGTCGTTGCCGAGCGCGTCGATGTCGCACAAGACCTGTGGGCCATTACCGATGAGGTTGCCTTCGCGAAGCGGCTCGGTGATCTTGCCGTCCTCGATCAGGTACGCCTCGAGCATGCCGAACACAAAGTCGCCGGTGGCCGTGTTGACCTGCCCTCCGCCGAGCTGTGCGACATAGACCCCGCGTTCAGTGCTCGCCAGAATGTCTGCCGGGTCGGCAGTTCCGTTCGCGATCACGGTATTGGTCATGCGCACCATCGGCAGATGCTGGTAGCTCTGGCGGCGCCCATTCCCCGACGAAACGCGGCCCTCCTTGCGGGCCCGCAAGTAGTCCCACATGTAGTCGGTGAGGACGCCGTCTTGGATGAGCACGTTGCGCCCCGCCGGATGGCCTTCGTCGTCGATACCGAAACAGCCCCATTCGCCGCCCATCGTGCCGTCGTCGATGAGCGTGACGAGCGGGCTGGCGACGACCTCGCCGCGTCGCCCGGCGAATACCGACGCCGATTTGGCGACCAGATCTGCTTCAAGCCCATGACCGCACGCTTCGTGAAAGAGCACACCCCCACCGCCCGGGCCGACGACGACCGTCATCGTGCCCGACGGAGCGGGCCGGGCGCGCAGCTTGGTGATTGCCCGCTCGGCCGCGTGGGTGGCAAGCGATTCCACTTCGTAGGTGTCGAACAACTCGAAGCCGATCGTGTGCCCGGCCGACTCGCGACCGGTCTGCATTCCTGTATCGCCGGACGCGACGACCGACACGCTGAACATCGTGCGTACGACCTGGTCTTCAGCGAGCACGCCCTCGCTGTTCGCCACCAGGATGCGCCGGCGACTGTCGCCGTAGTTCGCGGCCACCTGCCGGATGGCTGCGCCCGACGCGCGCGCCGCCGCGTCGGCCCGCTGGAGCAACTCGACTTTCCGGCCCTTCGCGACGTCGGACGGCATGGTCGTCACCGTGCTGGCGTTGTGCGTGGGTCGACGTGTCAGCGCCACCGTGCGCACCCCACCTTGTCCGCCCCGGGCGGCTGCTGCGGCTGCCTCGGCCGCCGACGCCAAGCCCGCTGGCGTGAGGTCGGCCGTGTGCGCGAAACCGGTCGTCTCGCCGACGACGACCCGAATGCCGGCGCCGCGATCGTGGCCCGACGTGAGCTCTTCCACCTTGCCATCGTCGAGATAGGCGGACGACGCTCGGCGGTCTTCTACGAAGATCTCCGCGAAGTCGCCGCCGCGCCGCAACGCCGTATCGAGGGT
>JAYUFA010000211.1:0-2143 GCA_043738925.1 Actinomycetota bacterium | reverse complement strand
AGACCACCACACTCAAGACCGTGTCGGGTGTTCGACCTGTGGCCGAGGGCCGCATCATGTTCGACGGTGAGGACATTACCAACGTGCCCGCACATCGGCGCGTCGAGATGGGGCTGTGCCAAGCCCCTGAAGGCCGTGGTGTGTTTCCCGGCATGACCGTGCTCGAAAACCTCGACATGGGCGCCTACACGCGCAAAGACCGGCGCACCGCCGAGTTCAAGGCCGATCTCGAACGCATACTCGACCTCTTCCCCCGTTTGCGCGAACGTCTCACGCAGCACGCTGGCACCATGTCGGGCGGCGAACAGCAGATGCTCGCCATCGGGCGCGCGCTCATGGCGCGTCCACGCGTGTTGCTGCTCGACGAGCCGTCGATGGGCCTCGCGCCGATGATCGTGCAACAGATCTTCGACATCATCACCGAGATCAACCGCACCGGCACCACGGTGCTGCTCGTCGAACAGAACGCCCAGCAAGCCTTACAACGAGCGCACCGCGCGTACGTGCTCGAAACCGGCATGGTCGTGCGCGCCGACGACGCCAAGGTGTTGCTCGACGATCCCGCCGTGCGCGCCGCGTATCTCGGCCACGACACCGACTGACCTCGGAGAGTCTCCGTCATGGGTCGGCCCGAAGCCGTTCGATCAGGCGCCGGTCGCGCTTGGTCGGCCGCCCTGTACCGCGGTCACGCTGAGGCACCTGTGTATCGCGCAGAACGAGCGGGCTGTGATCGACGAAGCACGTCGCGGCGATCGGCGCGCCGACTCGTCGACGGATGACTTCGACCACATCGACGGCGCGTGGTCGTTGGGCGATGCGCGCTTCGATGCGATCGCCGACACGCACGGTTGACGCGGCCTTGGCGGCAGCGCCGTTAATGGTCACGTGACCGGTGCGGCACAGCTCCGTGGCCGCGGACCGCGACGGCGTGAGTCGCACTGCCCACATCCACACATCGACACGCACGCGTGCGTCGGTCACGTCCTCGGCCACCGGCCGATCATGACAGACGGCGCCGATGATCCGCTCGACCCTGGCGGGCAAGGTGCCCTATCGACCACGATGTTTCGCGTGAGCGGGCGATACCGGAAACACTTCACCGCGGGCGACTACGAGCGAGTGAAGGAAGCCGTGCTCGACTACGCCGCCCAGCGACCGGAAGCTTGGTTCGACGCGACTGAGGTGGTGTTCTCCGTGATCGCTCGTCAGGCCACGCGCGATACCGGCGACGTCGTGCAGATGCTCGCTGACCTCACCGACCTCGAGTACCTCGAACGGGTGAACACCGATCCCCCGCTGTGGCGTTCGCGCCAACATCGTCGCTGACGTTCAGGATCTGCGCAGATAGGGAAGCGTCGCGGGGCGCGCCGAGCCAGAAATCGGCCCGATCACCCGTGATAGCGTGCCGAAGAGGCGGCCGTTGTTCTGGGCCTCTGCCGCCGGGACGGTGTTGAACGATGCGTGGGTGTCGTGGGCCGACACTGGTAACGGGTGCACTGAGCTGTCTGGTTCTCGTTGCCGCAGCGTGCAGCAGCAGCAGCAGCGGCTCCTCGCTGAGCAAGTCATCGGACGCGCCAACGATCAACGCTGGCTCGGCTTCCGACCCGACCGGCGGAGCGGACGACTCGGCCATTCGCACCTACGGCTATGGCCCGGCGCCGGCCGCAGGAGTGACCTATCAACCCGGTGTCGTCATGATCCCGGCTGGTCCGGCCGCAATCCGCGCCGCGACGACCGATGCCCTTGTGTGGACGCTCGACCGGTCCGCCAAAGGTGTGGCCGATCTCAAGATCGGCTCCGTACTCGTTGCGACGGGTCGCGCCACGGGCCGGGTCGTCGCACTGCGCGACGAGGGGGACAATCGAATCGTCACCCTTGCCCCGGTCGAGCTCACCGACATCATCCGCGACGGCGAGATCAGCGTGAAGCAGGCCCTCCCGGCAGACGCGATGCGGTACCTGGACGTGCCCGACCGGCCCGGGGCGAAGTCCACACCTGCCGACGTCGGCGAAGGCCCCGCCACCACCATCGTCGCGCCGCTGGGTCCATCCTCGTTCGACACATCGCTGGCTCGGCCGGACAGCGCGCGCGACGTACCCGCCTCGATGCGCGGCCAGGCGCAGTCCATACATCGCAACGCCGC
>JAYUFA010000210.1:0-2143 GCA_043738925.1 Actinomycetota bacterium | reverse complement strand
GGGCACGGGAGCGGCGTGCCGGCTGGCAGCGAACTCTTCGGGAGCTTGATGTCGACACCGGCAACATGGCATTTGCACGTCTTCGCGCAGTTGCCCAGGTCGCCGCGATAGTGCCATGCGCCGAACGCGAGGAACGCCAACAGCACCGTGAAGATCAGCTTCGTCAGCAACTTTTGAACGAAGCGCAACACGAGCAGCCCCAACACCACTGCGGCGATCGCGACGACCAACGCCAACGTGCGCACGTTGTCGGGCGTGAACGAGTCGGGAAGCGTCAGGGCGAGCACGCCAGGAGCGTAGACCTCGCACCGGTAGCATCTGCGCCATGTCCGACAGCCGTCCCGTCCACCTCACTGCCTCGGGACCTCCCGAGACCGTGCTTGATCCCGAGTTACCAGATGCGCAAGCCGCACTCGACGCAGCGCTCGCGTTACCGGTCGACCAACGTCGCGCCGCGGTCGCCGCGGTCGCCGCGCGATGGCCACGGATGCTGTCCGCTTGGGCTGCTCTGGGCGAACTCGGTCGAGACCATGTCGAACGCTACGCGGCGTTTCGCGTGGGCTATCACCGTGGCCTCGACCGACTCCGCGCCAACGGCTGGCGTGGTTCGGGTTTTGTCCGTTGGCAGTACGCCTACAACCAAGGATTTCTCCGCGCGCTCGCCGGGCTGCAACGCGAGGCCGAGGCCATAGCCGAACGCGATGAGGCCGACCGTTGCGCGCTCTTCTTGCAGCAACTCGATCCGGCGTGGCCGCCGCGCGACCTCCTTCCCGGTGCTGCCGGCTGACCTACGCGTCGCGGGCGCCGTACTCTGCGGCGGAGCATCGCGCCGCATGGGAACCGACAAGGCCCTCCTCGAGATCGACGGGGTCGCGCTTGCACGACGCGTGCGCGACGCGTTGACCATCGCAGGGTGTCAACCGGTGGTAGCCGTCGGCGGCGATCGCGCCGCGCTACAGAGACTGGGCCTCACCGTCGTCGATGACCAATACCCCGGCGAGGGGCCGCTCGGTGCGCTGATAACCGCGCTCGCGCACTTCGATCGGCGCGCCGACATCGTCGTGGCGCTCGCCTGCGACCTTGCCGACGCCGACCCGCGAGCGATCGCCGCGGTGTGTGCCCCGTTCCGCAACAACGATAGCGAACACATCGACGTGGTCGTACCCCGGAGTACAACGAGACGTCACATGCATCACAGCGTCTGGCACACGTCGTCACTTGTCACGCTCCGCGAGGCATTCGCGGCGGGCGAGCGCGCGCCGCGGCGTGTGCTCGAGCGCCTTCGCGTCTGCGAGCTCCACGTTGGTCGCGACCTCGATCCTCGATGGTTCGCGGACCTCGATGAGCCCGACGACCTCGCACGCCGACGCGGCGGCGGAGAACTCGGCAACAGAACTGCCAGAGTCGACCCGGCCGACACCGAGCAGCGGTAACCTGCAGGGCCGAGCACCATGGAGGATCTGGGTGGACGTTCCCGAGATCGACGTTGAGGAGCTGGCCACGCTACGTGCCCAGGGCGCGCGGATATTCGATGTCCGTGAGCCTGACGAGTACACCGAGGCCCATGTGCCCGGAGCAGTCCTCGTTCCCCTCGCCACGGTGCCTGACGAGGTGGCGCAGTTCCCCAGCGACGGACCGGTCTACGTGATCTGCGCGGCCGGTGGCCGTAGCCGCAAGGCCAGTGAGTTTCTTCGCGCCAACAACGTCGACGCCATCAACATCGCCGGCGGCACCCGCGCCTGGCTCGCCGCCGGTTACGCGCACGCTACCGGCACCGACGCAGGCTGACGCGTGGCCGAACACCGCATTGTCACGACAGCACCCGCGCTCGACGACCTTGTCGCCGAACTGATCGACCAACCTCGCTATGCGGTCGACACCGAGTTCCACCGAGAGCGCACCTACTTCCCCAAGGTCGCGCTGGTACAAATCGCTTGGGATGGCGGCATCGCACTTGTCGATCCGCTCGCCGTATCACTTCAGCCACTCGCGAAGGTGCTCGCCGGTGACGGCCTTGCGGTTATGCACGCCGCGACACAAGACCTCGAAGTGCTCGATCTGGCCTGCGACACGCTCCCGACGCGGCTCTTCGACACGCAGCTCGCGGCGGGCTTTCTCGGCCTCTCCACACCTTCCCTCGCGG
>JAYUFA010000209.1:0-2143 GCA_043738925.1 Actinomycetota bacterium | reverse complement strand
CGTGGCGGTGCTCGATGCCGCGACGTGCACGTCGATCGGCGAGTTCGTGCCATAGGCGCGGTCTGACGCGACGGTGGGTCGGCTCGGCTCGGATTGGCGACGACTGGTGCCGATAGGCTCACCGCCCATGTCCGACACTGCAACCCCGCGGCCCGACTGGCCCACCCAAGCGGCTGACACCGTTGTTCGCTACGTCGATCAGGTCCGCGCCGGCACTACCGACAAAGCCATGTCCGTTGCCCGAGGCGTCGTCTACGGAGCGTTCGCCTCGATCATTGGCATATTGCTCGCCACAATGCTGTTGATCGGTGTGTTCCGTGCCGCGGACCGCTTACGTCAGCTGATCGTCGCCGACTCGGTCTGGCTTACCTACCTCGTGCTCGGCGTGGTGTTCGTGGTCGCCGGACAGTTCCTGTTCTCGCGCCGCAAGAAAGCTGGCTGACATGTCCTCCATCATCCGCGACGTGGTCATCATCGGCTCGGGTCCTGCCGGGCTCACGGCTGCGGTTTACACCGCACGTGCCAACTTGGTGCCCGTCGTTCTCGAGGGCGAACCGTCGTCAACCAGCGATCAACCGGGCGGCCAACTCATGTTGACCACCGAGGTTGAGAACTTTCCCGGATTTGAGCACGGCATCATGGGACCCGAGCTCATGACCAACATGCGGGCCCAGGCTGCGCGCTTTGGCGCCGAGCTCATCACAACCAAGGCCACCAAGGTCGACTTCAGCGAGAGGCCCTTCAAGATTTGGGCCGCAGATCCGAACGACTCGCACCCCACCTATCTCGCTCGAACTGTCATCGTTTCGACCGGGGCCCGCTCGCTGATGCTCGACCTGCCAAACGAACAACGCCTTCTCGGCCACGGTGTTTCCACCTGTGCGACGTGCGACGGCTTCTTCTTCCGAGGTCATCACATTGCGGTTGTCGGTGGTGGCGATTCGGCGGTCGAAGAAGCCACGTTCCTCACCAAGTTCGCCGACACCGTCACGATCGTGCATCGACGCGACGAGCTGCGCGCGTCGAAGATCATGCAGGACCGCGCCAAGAACAACCCGAAGATCCGCTTCGCCTGGAACGCGGCTGTCACCGAAGTCTTTGGCGAGCGCGGCGTCGATGGCATCCAGCTGACCGACACACGCACTGGCGCGGTGTCACGTCTCGATGTCACCGGACTCTTCGTTGCCATCGGCCACCGGCCGAACACCGACCTGTTCCGTGGCCAACTCGACCTGAAGGACAACGGGTATCTCCTCACCCATCCAGGTTCGACCCGAACGAACATCGACGGCGTGTTCGCATGCGGCGACGTACAGGACGACTACTACCGCCAAGCGGTAACCGCCGCGGGGTCGGGCTGCATGGCCGCGATCGATGCCGAACGGTGGCTTGAAGCTCAGCACTGACCCCGTGCCGTGCCTGTTCACGCAGCCGCTGCGCTGCTGGGTCGCCTCGCCTGTCGGTGCGACTCAGCGGAATTGTTTCCCGTACGCCGGCGTTGTTGTCGACGTCCCGAATGTTGAGGAGGCCACTATGGCCGGTTCGATCACCCAGCTCTCTGAAGCCACGTTCGACGAGGTGGTCGGCTCCGCTTCCGAGCCCGTCGTCGTCGACTTCTGGGCAGAATGGTGCGGGCCATGCAAGATGATCGCTCCGATCCTCGCTGAGATCGCCACCGAACAACACGGCAAGATCCGCGTCGCCAAGCTGAACGTCGACGATGCCCCGAATGTTGCCCGTCGGTATGAGGTCATGAGCATTCCTACGCTCCTGGTCTTTCGCGACGGCGAGGTCGCGAAGCGCATTGTCGGCGCCAAGCCCAAGAGTGCGCTCGTCGAGGAGTTGAGCGAGTTTCTCTGAGCCGTTCGTGGGCACGCATTGTGCTGCTGGGGTCGCAATCGCCAATCGGCTCGCGCTCCTGGTCGCAAGTCTTGCAAACGGCTCGGCTACCGTCGTCACCCGATGATCGCCGAGCCGTTTGCGCGTAGCCGCTGATGCCGCTGCCTCTCGAACCAAACGCGCGCGGTGAGGAGGTCCGTGACCTTCATCGACGTCTGGCGTCGGCGGGTTACCCGTCTCACACCGACACGCTCGATCGCTACGGCACCGAGACTGTTGCCGCAGTATGCGCGTTCCAACTCGC
>JAYUFA010000208.1:0-5680 GCA_043738925.1 Actinomycetota bacterium | reverse complement strand
GCTCGTGCACTTCAACGTGCAGTCCTATTTCTCGTTCGGCCCCGGCGGTGCAGACCGACTACTCCCGAGCGTCGACATGGTCGCCGACCTCACCTACCCCGGTACACGAGTCACGCTCGTTCCGCGCAACCTCGACGCGGCGCCACCGGCAGTAGCCGCGGCGATCCTGGCGCGAGCGATCGAGCGCGAACTGCCCTGCTATCGCACCCTCGACGAAGCCGCCGTTGCGATCGCCGCAGTACAACAGTTCACCTCTTTTCGCTGAGCCACGTCTCGGGTACCGCGGGGAGGTCGCGCGCAGTGATCTCGTGGAGAAGCGGGTCTGCTCGCAGCCACCGCCCGAGGTTCTCGACGAACACGTCGACCGCGCGCTGCACGCGACCGTCGCCGCCACCCGACGAGTGGGGCGAAACCACCACACGGGGGTGATCCCAAAATGGACTGTCGACCGGCAAGGGTTCGGTGGCGAACACGTCGAGAATGGCCAGTTCGGGCACACCGCGGTCAAGCGCTGCGAGCAACGCGGCTTCATCGACCATGTAGCCACGCGCGACGTTGACGAACACCGAACCAGACTTCATGTGCGCGAGAAAATCGGCATCGATCATCAAACGCGTCTCGTCACCACCGGCCGCAGCAAGCACGACCACATCGGCGTCCGCGATTTGCCCGGCCATCTCCGCGGGCCTGCAGATCACATCCACCGGTTCGTCGCCCTGCGGCGAGCGACGCACCCCGACGACGTGAGCACCAAACGAGCGTGCCCGCGATGCAACCTCGCCGCCGATTGCACCCATGCCGATGACGAGCCACCGCGTGCGCCACAGCTCACGAAACGGCTGGTGATGCCAAAGGTGCGAACGTTGCTGATCGACGAGCCGCTGTGGTTGTTGATAGTGCGTGAGCACCGACCGCAACACGTACTCGGCGATCGGCACCGCAGTGACATGTGCTCGCGTTATGCGACACCCACGACCGACCATGGTGCGGTACAGCGGTGCCTCGGTGCCGGCAGCCGCCGACTGCACCCATCGCAGCGAGGGCCACGCTTCGATGTGGGCAAAGCACGCCTTGACCGGGCCGTAGAACACGTCGTTCGAGATGAACGCAACATCTGGCGCGAGGTCGTCATGCTCGACGACGCACGCGTCGAGGAGGAGACTGCCGTCGTCCTGAAGACGCAGCCACGAAACATCAGGTGCGACTGCCTGCAACCGTTCGCCGTAGCTGGTGTGGACGGCCTCGCTGATCAGCACGAGCATTGCGCCAAGGTAACCCGCAGCGTCAGGACGCGCGTCCGAGGGGGTCGCGATAGCGTCGCCCCCGCATGCGTATCCGGTCGCTGGAGTACAAGAAGATTGTCGCGATGGCGTTCATCTTCGGCGTGTTCATGGACATCCTTGACACCACCATCGTCAACGTGGCGGTCCCGTCGCTGCAAGCGCACTTCGGTGTCACGGCAAGTCGCATCGAGTGGGTCATCACCGGTTACCTTTGCAGCCTCGCGGTGTGGATTCCTGCGTCCGGTTGGATCGGCGACCGTTTCGGCACCAAGAAGACCTTTCTCTTCGCGTTGACGATGTTCACCAGCGCATCGGCGTTGTGCGGCGCGGCGTGGAGCGCGAATTCCCTCATCGGATTCCGCATCCTGCAAGGCGTCGGCGGCGGCATGCTCACCCCGGTGGGCACCGCCATGTTGTTCCGCGCGTACCCTCCTCACGAACGTGCGCGCGCCTCTGCTGTGCTCGCAATTCCGACCGTGATTGCGCCTGCGATGGGTCCGGTTCTCGGCGGCATTCTCGTCACGCACGCGTCGTGGCGATGGATCTTCTACGTGAACGTTCCCATCGGCATCCTCGGCGTGCTGTTCAGTGCCCTCTATCTCGAAGAGCACAAGGAACCGCGCAGCGGGGGCTTCGATCTGTGGGGGTTTTTGCTCTCCGGCGCTGGCCTGGCGATGGTGCTGTTCGCGTTGGCGGAGGGTCCGCGAAACGGTTGGACCTCGACACGAGTGCTCACCACCGGCGTCGGCGGGATGCTGGCGTTTGCGTTGCTGGTCTTCGTAGAGCTGCGCACACCCGATCCCATGCTCGACCTACGACTGTTCCACGACCGCATGTTCCGGCAGGCAAACATTGCAACAATGGCGCTGAGCGGCAGTTTGCTCGGGTTGCTGTTCCTGCTCCCGATGTTCCTCCAGGGCCTGCGTGGTTTGAGCGCGCAGCAATCGGGACTCGCCACCTTTCCTCAAGCACTCGGCGTCATGACCATGGCGCGCGTGGCCGGCAACCTGTATCCGAGGATTGGACCGCGGCGGCTCATGATGTTCGGCGCGTTCACCAACGCGATCGTCACGATGGGGTTCACCCTCATCGGGCTTGGCACCAGTCTGTGGTGGGTGCGGGGGTTGATGTACGGCCGCGGGCTCACCATGGCCTTCGTGATCGTGCCGATGCAGGCAGCGTCCTTCGTGACCATCCCGGCAGCCAAGACCGGCCGCGCTTCGTCGCTTTCGAACACCAACCGTCAGGTGGGTGCGGCGTTGGGTGTCGCGACGCTCGCGACGGTGTTGACGTCGCGCACGACCACCTTGGTGTCGCGCGCTGCGCCACTTGGCGCCGTCGCCGTGCGCCACGCGAAGGTCACCGCGTTCCATCAAGCCATGTTCGTGAGTGCGTGCATCGGACTCATCGGCGTGGTTGCGTCCTACTTCGTACGCGACAGTGACGCCGCGATGACGATGCAGGGCGCCGCGCCGTCCACCGCCGACGCCCATTGACAATGCGAACGCGGCGCTAACAACCCTTCCATTGCGGCGTGCGCTTCTCGACAAACGAGCGAGGCCCCTCACCGAAGTCCTCCGTCGTCACGTTGCGCGCCATTGCGTCGCGCGAGATCTGCCACAACGTGGTCTCGTCATGATCGAGCGCGGCCGCGCCTATGCGTCGGGTCTCACGCACCGAAAGGGGTGCGTTCGCGTTGATCGCCGCGGCGAGCTCGAGCGCGGCATCGAGCACGGTGCCCGGCGCAACGACACGATTCACGAGCCCAAGCTCGTAGGCACGAGCGGCGGTGATCGGCGCGCCGGTCATCATCATCTCGAGAGCGATCTTCGAACCGAGCTGGCGCACCATGCGGAAGGGGCCTCCGGCTGTGGCGACGAGCGCGCGCTTCACCTCGGGTAGACCGAACTGCGCGGCAGTCGACGCGACAATGCAGTCGCACGCGAGCGCTATCTCGAACCCTCCTGCCAACGCGGGGCCGTCGACCGCCGCGATGATCGGCTTCGTCCGTTCGCGCGCACACAGGCCAGCAAAGCCGTTCGTGGGCGACTCGATGCCCCGACCGCCACCACTGGCCACCGCCTTGAGATCGGCGCCCGAGCAGAAGACCGGCCCGCGGTGCGTGATGATCGCAACCCACAGCGACGCGTCGGCTTCGAATGCATCGAGTGCTGCTTCCATCTCGATCGTGGTCTCGGCGTTGATCGCATTGCGGGCCTCGGGTCGGTCGAGCGTGAGGATCAGAACGCGGTCACGAGTTTCACGATGCAGCATGTTGCGACGGTACTACCCGACCCACGCCGAAGGCCTTGCCAAGTGCGGGGGATGCGTATGCGCCGCTCTACAATCGCTGGGGACTCGCATGACCTTCACACGAATGCCTTCGCGCACCATCGGCTACTGCGTCGCTCTTCTTTTCTTCACCGCCGCCTGCAGCGGATGCGCTAGCACGAGCACCAAATCGGTGCCGTCGAGCACCCGCGCGCTCGTTCCCCAAGCCACCACGACCACCGTCGTTCCGGCAACCATCGCGAGCACGAGCATCGCGAGCACGACCACCGTCAGCACCACCACCATTGCCGCGGTCGTCACGACCGCGGCCCCAACCACAACTGCGGTCGTCGCGAGGAGTCCCATCACCACAGCGCGCCCCGCAGCGCTGTTCGGTGCGGCGATCGGTGCCGAGGCCGAGGGCGCCATTGCCAAGCTCACCGGCGTTCTCGGTGCCCCGGACGTCGACACGGGCTGGGACGTTGGATGCCCGCTCAACAGCGCCACCGTGAAGGACGAACGACAGCTCACGTGGGGCCATCTCCACGCCTATTTCACGCGCCCGTCTGAAACGGCGGCGGGTGCATTCAGCGGCTATGGCTACGTCCTACTCGAGGGCGAAGAACTCCCACTGGGCGACGCGATCCGACGCATCACATTGCCCAACGGCGTTTCGCTCGGCGCAGCAATCGGCGATGTGGCCAAGGCCATCGGTGCGAAGGTCGTTGCCAACCCAACCTTCGGATGGATGAGCGTCGCCACATCCGGCGTGGAATTCACCGCCGATGGCAAGGCGAACACATCACCGCTCAACGCCGTATCGGTACCCCACGTGTTCACCTGCGAGTAGTGCCACCGACTGCCGGATAGTGTCCGCCCATGAGCGAAACGCGCGGCAGCATCCTCGGCACACGGGTCAAACGGGTCGAGGACCCCAAGTTCCTCACCGTTGGTGGCAGCTACATCGGCGACCTTGACCTGCCCGGCGCAGCGCACCTCACCTACGTACGTTCCACGGTCGCCCACGCGCGCATTGCGGCGCTCGATGTCGAAGCCGCGCGGAGCGCTCCCGGCGTCGTGGCGGTGTTCACCGCCGCCGATCTCGGCGACCTGGCCCCGGCTCCGCCGCCGATGCCGTTCATGAACGCCATGATGACTCGGCCACTTCTCGCGACCGACACCGTCCGCTTCGTCGGCGAGCCGGTCGCGGTCATCGTCTCCGAAACGCCTGCCCAAGGCGCCGACGCCGTCGAGTTGGTGTTTGTCGACTACGAGCCGCTCCCCGTGGTCATCGATCCGGAACTCTCCGCCACCAGCACCACGATCTTGTTTCCCCAGGCCGCCAACAACATCGTGCACGAGATGGCGTCGCCCGACGACCTCTCGATCTTCGATGATTGCGACATCACGGTCACGGCGCGCCTCGAGAATCACAAGATGGCGGTCGCTCCGATCGAACCGCGCGCGTGCGCCGCATCGTGGGATGGCGAGCGCCTCACCCAATGGTCGAGTACCCAAGGCGCACACAACGCGCAGCGCGGCATCGCGGAGCGCCTCGGCCTCGGGGTCGGGCAGGTGCACGTGATCGTGCCCGACGTCGGTGGTTCGTTTGGCGGTAAACAGGGCACGTACCCGGAAGAGATTCTCACCGGCTGGCTCGCGATGACCTTGCATCGACCGATGCGCTGGGTCGAGACGCGCACCGAGAACATGATCGCTTTTGCGCACGGTCGCGGACAGGTGCAGTACGCCACGATCGGCGGCACCAACGGAGGCGATCTTCTCGCCTACAAACTGCACGTCATCCAAGATTGCGGCGCGTACCCATCGAACTTCGGTGGCCTCATGCCGATGATGACGCGCACGATGGCGTCGGGTTGCTATGACATCACCAAGGTCGACTACTCGTCGCAAGCCGTCCTCACGAACACGTCGCCCGTTGGCGCCTTTCGCGGCGCAGGTCGTCCCGAAGCTGCGGCGGCGGTAGAGCGGATGATCGAGCTGTTCGCGGCCGAGGCGGGCCTCGATCCGATCGAGGTTCGGCGCCAAAACTTCATTCGGCCCGAGCAATTTCCGTACACCACACAAACCGGCGCGAGTTACGACGTCGGTGCGTACGAATCTGC
>JAYUFA010000207.1:0-15149 GCA_043738925.1 Actinomycetota bacterium | reverse complement strand
TCGTCCCTCTGGGCGACAGCCACAAGGGCTACGCAATGGTGTTTCTCATCGGGCTGCTTTCCTCGATGCTCACCGAAACGGATCCGCCGTGGACGCTCTATCACCACCTCCCCGAGCGAGGCCGCTACGGCACAACGTTGTTGGTGATCGACCCACGTCGCCTCGACCCGAGCGGCAAGGTGTACGACAAGGTCGATTCATTCATCGACATGGTGGTCGGCGCGCCGCGTCGCGCCGACGTCGACGAGATCTTGTACCCCGGCTTGCGCTCACAACAGCTCAAGCACGAACGGCGAGCCGTTGGTGTCATCGAGATTCCGCAAAGTCACTTCGCAGCCATGGCCGATCTCGCGTCATCGGTCGGGTTGACCCTCGCGTCGCTCGACCCGGTCGACGAACAGGGATGACAACGATGCCGGCAACCACCGCGACCATGCTGTCCTCGGACACGCATGTCATCGAGCCCCCCGATCTTTGGACCAGTCGCCTTGATCGACGTTGGCGCGCCGAGGCACCGCACGTCGTGCACGACGCCGATACCGGCACCCAATGGTGGGTCGTGGCCGAGCAGCGCACGCTTTCATTCGCAGGTGGTGCGCAAACCGGCGACCGCTTCGTGAAGCCGATCGAGCTTCGCTCCGGAGCCACGTTCGACGATGTCCGGCCCGGCGGCTACGACCCGATCGAGAACCTCCGCGATAACGAGGCCGACAGCGTGTGGGGCTCAGTGTTGTATCCCACGCAAGGTTTGATGCTGTACACGCAGGCAAACCAGGGCTTGCTCACCGCGTGCTGCCGCGTCTACAACGACTGGCTCGTCGAGTTCTGCTCGGCTTCGGCTGATCGCTTGAAGGGCATCGCCATGCTCAACACCGACGACATCGGTGAGGCCGTCGCCGAACTCCATCGCTGTCACGAACTCGGACTCGCCGGCGCCATGATCCCCACGGCCGCCTCACCCGATCGACCGTACGACTCACCGATCTATGAGCCGCTGTGGCGCGCCGCGGCCCACCTCGCGATACCGCTCTCATTGCATCTCGGCGCGAATCGGATGGGCGCGACAGGCGTCGACAAGGATCTGTCGCGCATCCGACCGAGCTACTTCACTGCCTGCGAGCACTGGGTGAAGGTCTCGATTGCCGATCTGACGTTCGGTGGAGTCTTCGATCGCCACCCCACCTTGCGCGTGGGTGTCATCGAACACGAGCTCGGCTGGATCCCGTTCTTCCTCGAACGCATGGACTACACCTACTCACAGCGCCACGGCAATGCTCGCTACCCACGCTTCGCCACGGCGGAACGCCCGAGCGACTTCTTTCGCCGCAACGTCTTCTGCAGCTTCCAAGACGACGACCTCGGTATTCGCGAACGCGAGGTCATCGGTATCGACGCGATCTGTTGGGGAAGCGACTATCCCCACACGGAATCCACGTTCCCGCGCTCACGGGAGATCATGATCGCTCGCCTCGCGGCGGTGCCGGTCGATGAGCAACGCAAGATCCTGTGGAACAACACGGCGCGGTTGTACGGCTTCGCTACTCGAAGTTGAGAACATCACTCGGCAAGCGACCGTCGGAGCACACGGTGAGAATCTCGCAACCGTCGGGGGTGACCACGAGCATGTGCTCGAACTGCGCGCTACGGCGACCATCGAGGGTGGCCGCGGTCCAATCGTCGTCCCACACGCCGAGCGATGGGTCGCCAAGCGTCAGCATCGGCTCGATCGTGAAGGTCATCCCTTCTTCGAGGATCGTGCGCGCGCGTCCGTCGTAGTAGTGCGGTATCTGCAATGCGCCGTGGAACTCTTCGCCGATGCCATGGCCGATGAACTCGCGCACGACACCAAGGTTGTGCTTGCGGGCGTGTGTTTCGATGGCCCGACCGATCTCGAAGATCGCCACGCCGGGCTTGACCGCTTCAATGCCGCGGTACAAGGCGTTGCGCGTCTCGCGAATGAGCAGCTTCGAGTACTCGTCGATCGCGCCGACGCCGAACGTCACGGACGTATCGCCGTGCACACCATCAAGAAAGATGGTGACGTCGACGTTGACGATGTCACCATTCGCGAGCGGACGACTGTCGGGTATCCCGTGGCAGATGATCTCGTTGACCGATGTGCACACCGACTTCGGGAAGCTGCGGTAGTTCAGCGGGCTCGGGTAACCGCCGAACGCGATGGTCTTGTCGTGCACGATCGCATCGATCTTGTCGGTGGTCATACCCGGTTCGATCTGCGTACCCGCGTGCACCAAGATGTCGGCCGCGGCACGACCCGCCACGCGCATGCGATCGATGATCTCGGGCGTGCGGATCGGGTTCGGTCGGCTGCGACCGGGATCGCCCGTGAGCGCATAGGGCGGACGCGGAATCTCGCGGGGCACGGCTCGGCCGGGACCGATGAGACCGGGCAACACCGGCGGCAACGATTTCGCAGCCGCAGGGGCCCGACGGAGTTTGCGCTTCGCCATGGCAGTCGATGGTATCCGAGTCGACGTTCACGCCCACGAGCGACATCGGCGAACACCAACGCAGCCTCGCCTACGCACCAACAAGAATCCGCGTTTCGACTGTCTCGCCTGCCTGGGGCGTCGTGTCGACATCATCGGTCCTCTGACGCGACCGCGGGCCCGAACGAGCCACGATGGCGGCCATCAGCATCAAGATCGCCGCGAGGCCAGCGGCATACGCCATGTCGGCATTTCGCTCATGCTCGATCGCTCGCCGTGTTGCCGCCTCTTGATTCGCCTGCGCGGCGAGTAGCTGCGTCGCGATCCGGTCGCCCAAGTCGTGGTGCGCTTGAAAAGCGTCGTGCAGCGGTCCAAGGACCAACGCGAGGGCCGCGCCCCCGTCGCCGGACTTCACCGCGGGAACCAACTGGGACTCCGCGAGGCTCCAAAAGCGTCCGGCAGGTTCAGCCAAGGCATCGAGCGTCGACTTGATCGTCGCGGCGTCCGCGCCTTTGGCCTTCACTACCTCGCCCGACCACTTGTTGATTGACTGGTCATAGGCATTCTTCGCCTTGCCGAGCAGCGCAATTTGTGCCGCAGTAGCCGTCGGATCGCTCGAAGTCGCGAGGCCGATGGTAAGAAGGTACGAGTCGGACAGCGTGGCGGGTGCCGGAACGGTATCGCCGATCACGTTGCTGTAGAGCAGCACGCGATCGAACTCAGGGCTTCCGATCCTGACCCGTTCGACAGTCCGATACGCGATGGCACCCGTGAGCAGGACGGCAATCAGCGGTAGCGCGACCAGCACCACGAGCGCTGGACGAGTGCGACGATTCATGGCGGATCCTTCCCGAGGACATCCGAAGATGTACTGTATTGGTCAGTATCGGCCGAGATCGCTGAGACTTGAGGGGCGTCGACTCGCGGTGTTAGACAGCCGCGATGCGTCTTCAAGCCGCGGTTCCGCGCAACGTCCGGGTCGCCCGCGAGGGCCCTTCGTACCTCGTCCGGCTGACGCGACCGGGCGAATTGGCAGCGGTCCAACGTCTTCGGGCCGAGGTGTACGTCGAGCAAGGCTTCCTGCATCCTGATCAACTCGTCGGGGGCCTTGACCTCGACGGCCAGGATCATCGAGCCGTCAATCTGGGCGCGTTTGAGATCGGGTCCGGAGACCTGGTTGGTTCATTTCGTCTCATCTTTCGGGATGGGACACTCCTTCCGATCGAAGAACAATACGGGCTCCAGCTTGACGCCAAAACGCCAATCGAGCTCTCCCGTCTCGCCGTCGCGCGTCCGCATCGTGCAACTGCACTTTCGATCGGACTCTGGAAAGCGGCGTTCGATGTGGCTGCCGACGCAGAGGTCGACTACGCGTTCGCGATCATCGAGAACCCACTGTTTTCGATGCTCAACCGGTTGGGGCTACCGTTCGTCAAGATTGGTGAGCCGCTCGTCATCTACAACACGTTGAACTGGCCTGCGCGTTGTCGCGCCGCCGATCTGTTGCCCAGCATGATGAGCGTCCGGCCGGACCTCGCCGAACTGTTCGAACGCCGTGGCCAATCGAGACTCTATCAATCCGTCCTCATTGAGACCGCCGGGTGACCCGGCGGTCGTGCCGCATTCGCCTGGCGCACCCGTGGAGCAGCGCCGCGCCTCGGGATAGGGCGCTCTGGCAACTGTACGCGCGATGGTACGACGGCCTCCTTTCGTTCTGGCCATACCGCGATCTCGTCGACCGCGTCGTCGCACGGGCTTCGCCCGAGGCCGGCGAGGTCGTACTCGATTTGGGTTGTGGAACCGGCAATGTGGCGATCGCCTTGCTTCGCTCGGCCGCGGTTTCTATTCACGGCGTTGACGCATCCAGCAAGATGATTTCGGTCGCCGCACGAAAGCTCGGAAACGAACCCCGATCGAACCAAGTAGCGCTGGTTGTCAGTGACGCGCACGCCTACCTCGCTGGAGTCGCCGACGGATCATTCGACAAGATCGTGTCGGTCAACTTTCTCTACGTGATCGCCGACCAGACAGCCCTCTGGAATGAGATGTTCCGGTGTCTCAAGCCAAACGGCCGCGTCGTCATTGCAACACCAATTCGCTCAGGGTCCAGCGGCCTGATCCGCGAGCACCGGGCCCACGCTTCCGTGCGACAACTTCTTCGACCGAAACTCGTTGGCGTCGCTCTCGTAGATCTCGCGATCGACGCAGTAGCTCGCAGGGGTCGCTTCGAGCTCCAAGGTGCTACGCCTGTGTTGGCCGCGGCCGACGCAGCCGGCGCCGAGATTGACGACATCGTTTCTTGTTACGGCGATGTTGATATTCTTTTTACCGCGCGCCGTGCCTGCCAATCGCAACGCAATGACCTCGGTGTGTGACGGACCGCCTAGGCTCAAACACCCGAAGAGCCCTTGGCCAGAGCTCAGGCGCTGAATTGCCAGGAGCTCACCGCGGCGTCATTGGCCCGGGAGCCAGGCCCCGGCCGAGTGCACCAGCTGGCTCGGCGTGCTTCCGCGCGGCATCGTGCAGAAACTGCTTCGCGATTGCGGGCGGCTGAGGACGCCCGAAGAAGAAACCTTGTGCCTTCTCACAGCCGATGGCGACTAACGCATCGGCCTGTTCAATGGTCTCGATGCCTTCTGCCACGACGTCCACGTCCAGCGCTCGGGCGATGGCCGCGATACCAGCGACGACCCGTAGGTTCTTTTCGCAATCGTTCATCGTGCTCACGAATGCTCGGTCGATTTTGATGCGGTCGACGGGAAATTGCCTCAGGTATGCAAGCGATGAATACCCGGTACCAAAGTCATCGACGCTAATGCGCACGCCGATGCGTTGAAGGCGTTCGAGGGTCGCAGCCGTTTCCAGAGTGTCTGCCATGACCATGCTCTCCGTGACCTCAACCCAGAGGGAAGAGCCCGGTAGATCGGCGTCACGAAGACAGGTCTCGACCAAGCCGGGCACGTCCGTGCCCCGAATTTGCTGTGCTGACACGTTGACTGACATCGTCAATTCGCCATAGCCCGGCAACGCTCGCCACTCAGCAAGTCGAGCGACCGATTCCCGCATCACCCACGCGCCGAGTGGAATGATCAAGCCGGATTCCTCGGCCACGGGAATGAATTCGACGGGTGAAATCCATCCATCGGCCGTATGCCACCGTACAAGAGCTTCAAAGCCCAAGACGCGGGCGCCGGGAAGTGAAACAATCGGTTGGAAGTAGACCTCGAGGTCGCTCTCGGCCAACGCAGCGCGCAGGTCTGACTCTATTGCGAGGCGCTTGGAGACCACTTCTCGCATCGAGTCGTCGAAGACCGTAACCCTATTGCGGCCTTCTGCCTTCGATCGGTACATGGCGGTGTCCGCATCACGAATCAATTCCGCCGCAGTGTCCTCGGCAAACGGTGACTCCGCATGAGCAATTCCGATACTTGCACTCGTGAATATCTCAACGCCGATCTCGATAGGCGCTTGCAACGTCGACTTGATCCGAGCTGCGACGGTGAGGGCCTCCTCGATTCCGGCACGAACAACGATGATGAATTCATCGCCCGACAGACGGGCAAGAAGATCAGCGTCGCGCGTGACCCCCTGGAGGCGTATACCCACGGCCCGAAGAAGCCGATCGCCTGGCGCATGACCGAGTGAGTCATTGACCAACTTGAATTGGTCAAGGTCCAGATAAACAACCGATATTCCGCCATCATTGACGCGCGAGTCTTTCGAGAGCGCTGCCACATATTCGATGAGGTACTGGCGGTTCGGGAGACCAGTCAGCGAATCATGCAAGGCGAGGTGCGCATATCGCGCTTCGGACCTGGATTGCTGAAGCATGGCGACGATCAGACGGGCGATCGCGGTTGACGTCAACGTCAGAACAATCGACGCAACGATAAGGCGCTCGGCGAAGCTCGCTGGCCGCCAGATCAAAATCAGTAGGGCGGGAAGAACAAGTGCGCTCGCCACGAGAGTCACTCGACCTTTTCGAAGGCCCGGGGTCACCGGCTGGAACTCCCGAGGCGTCCCGACTTCTCGCATAGACGGGTGAAGCGCGGCTGCCGCCATGAGCGTATAGGTGAATCCGTACGGTACGTCGAGGAATCCGCTCGCGAGACTCAATCGCTGGGTCTCAATAAGAAAATAGAGAACATCGCCACTCAGCAACGTAACCATGCCGAGCAGGAGCAGCTGGTGGCATTCATTTCGCCGGCCGGACATGAAGGCGAGGCGGGCTGCGATGGCTACTATGCAGCCAGAAATCGGAGGGTAGATCGCCACCGCAACCATTGACATTGGCGCATAAGTTCCGATCGCCACAGCCGGACTCAACAGGAAGATCCAAGCGAGCACGAACGACGCCAGTGCCAGCATGGTCGAATCCAACGCGACGCCGGGCTCGTTTCGCTCTCGACTTCGCACACGGAGCAGCCACACGAACCCGCCGGCGAAAAGGAGATATCCCGGCAGAGTGAAGACCTCGGGCACGAGACTTCGGTGCGACGTCAAGTCGCCAGTCGTATGGTCCGTTTGGCGCACGACAGCGCCTATGGCAAAGAGAACGGCTGAGATCGCCCAGATCCACCACGGCCCCGATGGCCGCGGCCTATTTCGCACCGTCCCCACCACGACTGCGGCGACGCCGCCGACCGCCAGTACGGCGTACGCGTTCTTTCCAATTACTCCGAGCCAGGGGGCCGCGTGTACGGCCGTCAAGGTCAGACCGACCAAGAAGCAGCCGCGCGTTGCATCGAAGCGTCGGGAGACACTGAGCGCCTTCGCGAGATCGGGACGTGCCACCTCCGCCTATCGGCATGACGCGCGAGGTTCCCAAGCCATTTCGTCGCAGAACCGAGCAAGACGGTCACCCGATCTTGACGGAGGTCCGCGACCGGACGCGAGACGGCGGCAGATCACCTGAGGTAGCGGGTCACGCTCTCGACGATGCACGCTGGCTTTGGCTGGCCTTCGATCTCAACGGTGATCTTGATGATCGCTTGCACTCCACCGGCGACCTCCTCAACCGACACAATCTCGGCCCTACCTCGAATACGCGAACCCGCCGGTACCGGGTTCGGGAACCGGACCTTGTTCACCCCGTAGTTGATACCCATCGAGATGTTCTCGACAGTGATCAGCTCAGGCAAGAAGCGGTTCGTCAATGCGAGCGTCAAATAACCGTGCGCGATTGGCGCTCCGAACGGGCCAGCCTTCGCCTTGGCCACATCGACGTGTATCCACTGGTGGTCGCCGGTCGCGTCAGCGAATCGGTTGATGCGGTCCTGTTCAACGACGATCCAGTCGGTGTATCCAAGGTGCATACCCACGGCAGACTTGAGCACATCAGGGCTGGCGAACACGGCCATGAAGACCTCCTTTGGGTCGGTCGGTGTCGGCATTGTAGGAGATTCGCAATCGTGTGCTACCGCTACGCTTCCCGGCGGAGGTGGAGTTGCACGTTGTCCGCAGCAACGTTGTCGATCGGACTCCTACTTGTCGTGCTCGCG
Organism: Actinomycetota bacterium; assembly: GCA_043738925.1. Taxonomy (GTDB): domain Bacteria; phylum Actinomycetota; class Acidimicrobiia; order Acidimicrobiales; family WLNW01; genus WLNW01. The sequence goes on along the minus strand of JAYUFA010000207.1, from coordinate 7,198 downwards.
ACCGTGCTCGTGAGCGAGATGAAGGATCTACTCATCAGCAGAACCGCGAAGCCCGAAACGCGCGCAGCCATCGAGCGCTCTGAGCTCGATAGTCCGGATGTGCTGCAATTGATCCACCTGCGCACGCAACATCTCGGTCCGGAAAAGCTGCTCCTCGGAGCCAAACTGCACTCTCGCGACGATCTCACCATGACCAAGTTGGTGTGCCGAATCGGTGCTGCTGAGCAACGCGTGCGCGCGGTCGTACCGTTCGCGTACCCGGTGTTCACCGCGCCCGACATCTCCGGACCGTTCACGCCCACCGACGAACCGAGCAGGTCATGACCGGAACCGTGCGTGCCCACATCAACGGGGTCGTTGCCACGCTCGTCATCGACAACGCCGAGCGTCACAACGCGATGTCGCTTGCGATGTACGCCGCGGTACCCGACGCCGTACGGTCGATCGTCGACAAACCTGCGGTACGCGCTGTCATCCTGCGCGGCGCGGGCGATGTCGCGTTCGGCGCAGGGTCCGACATCTCCGAGTTTCCCGAACGCCGCACCGGCGCAGCGGCCGTCGTCTACAACGAGATCGAGGAACGCGCGGTGCGGGCGATCGAGGCGATCGCCGTGCCGGTGCTCGCGCTCATCCACGGGCCGTGCATGGGCGGCGGAGCAGGCATGGCGCTGTGCGCCGACATCAGATTCGCCGCGGACGACGCAACGTTCGCTGTCCCACCCTCGAAACTCGGCGTGGGTTACCCGGCGCCGAGCACGGCGCGGCTCCGAGCTGTCGTCGGTGTGTCGCGCGCCAAGGACCTGATTTTCTCCGGGCGCGTGATCGACGCATCGGAGGCACGACGCATCGGACTTGTCGACTTCGTCGTCGCGAAGGACGATCTCGACGATCACGTAGCTGCCTACGCCGCGCAGATCACGCGCAACGCGCCACTCACCATCGCAGCCGCGAAGCTCGCTCTCGATCACGGCAACACCGTCGCCACGCAGGCAGCGATTGACGCGTGTTACTCCAGTGCCGACTACGCAGAAGGCATCAGCGCGTTTGGCGAGAAGCGGCACCCACGTTTCGAGGGACGCTGAGAAGTCAGGCGGGAACCCGCACGAAACCGTCGACCGTGCGATAGCGCAGCAGCGCTCCGAACACGACAATGGCCACCGATGACACGAGCATCACCGCGAACATGCGGTGGAATCCGCCGAAGACACCGCTTGATGCAACGAAGACGATGGCAATCGCGTTGCCGATGGCTGAACCGATGCGCTGCACGGTCTGATTAAGCCCCACGGCGCGCGCGTGCTGCCCCGGTTCCATGTCGACGACCGGGCCGCCTTGCACGGCAGGGAACGTAACTCCGGTACCGATCGCCATCAGGATGACGCCTGGCATCCATCGTGCGATGCTCGGCGTCTCGCCCACCAACGTGAGCATCCACACCGAAGCCAACGTGAACGCACAGCCGCCGGTCACGACCAATACGCGGTAGCCGATGCGGTCAGCGACGCGCCCACACAATGGCGCCAACACACCCGCGCCGAACGGTATCGGCGACACCAGCAGACCTGCCTCCAACAGTCCGTAGTGCCACTGGCTGCGGAGGAACTTCACGAGAATGAAGTACGCGCCGAACCACGAGACGCCGAGCACAAAGGCCCCGCTCGTCAACAATGCGAAGTTGCGGTATTTGAACAACGCGAAATCGACCACCGGTCGCGGGTGACGCAGGGATCGCCGCACCAACGTGGAGAGCACCACCGCGGCCAGCGCGAGGCACCCGATGGTGCGCGCATCGACCCATTTCCATGCGGGGCTCTGCACGAGAGCGAGAATGCCGAAGCTGACGCCGACGAGCAGCAAGATTGCGCCCAACGGGTCAGGGAACGGCTCATCGCTGGCCTCACGCGATTCACGGAAGACGATGTGACCGAGAACGAGCACGACCACGGCGATCGGGACATTGATCCAGAACGCCCAGCGCCACCCACCGGCCGCGATGATGGCTGAGCCGATCGCGGGGCCCGCTGCCGCGCCAACCCCGCCGAACGAGGCCGTCACGCCGAAAGCTGTGGCGCGGCGCGCCGGCGGAACGTCACGCAGCGCGATTGCGGTGGTCGCGGTGATCAGCACCGACGACGCAAGACCCATCAGCGCGCGCCCGGCGATGATCCACGCCACGCTCGGCGCGACGGCGCACATGACCGAGCCGGCCAGAAAGCCGATGATGCCGAAGCGCTGCGCGCGCTTACGACCGGTGCGATCGGCGATCACGCCACCCAAAACCAATGTTGCGGCCGACACCACCGTGTAGGCGTTGAGCACCCACGAGAGCGAACCCGTGCCGACGTGAGGGAAGGCCTTCTCGATCTCGGGATACACGACATACATGATTGAGAGGTTCACCGACGGCAACATCGTGGCGATACCTGCGACCACCACCACCAGCCACACCCGACGCGAGATCGGGGCAATGGTGGTTGCGGTCACGTCACATCGTACGCCGCGCCGGATATTGCTGCGTCATGCAAGCAGTTCTGTAGGAATTATGCAGCCGAGAACCCGAGCTCGAGATCGGCCAGAATGTCGTTGATCGATTCGAGGCCGACGGAGAGCCGCACAAGGCCGGGTTCGACGCCGGCGGTGAGTTGCTCGGCTTCGGTGAGCTGGCTGTGCGTGGTGGATGCCGGTTGGATCACCAGGCTGCGCACATCTCCAATGTTCGCCACGTGGCTGTGCAGCTTGAGGGCCTCGACAAACTTGACCCCGGCGTCGCGACCGCCCTTGATGATGAAGGCGACGATCGATCCGTAGCCCTTGCCCGCGCCGTACTTCTTGGTGCGCTCATACCAGGGCGAATCGGGCAATCCGGCGAAGATCACGCGCTCGACTTCGGGCCGCTTCGTGAGCCATTCGGCAACGGTCTGCGCGTTCGTGAAGTGACGCTCCATGCGCAAGCTCAACGTCTCGACACCCTGCAACGTGAGGAACGCGTTGAACGGCGAGATGGCCGCGCCGGTGTCGCGAAGCAACTGCACCCGTGCCTTGATGATGAACGCGCCGTTGCCGAGCGCCGGCCAGTACGCGAGCCCGTGATAGCTCGGGTCGGGATCGGTGTAGTTGGGAAAACGACCCGACGCTCCAAAGTCGAAGTTGCCGCCATCGACGATTGCGCCGCCGATCGACGTGCCGTGACCCCCGATGAACTTGGTGGTCGAGTGCAACACGATGTTGGCGCCCCACTCGATCGGCCGCACGAGATACGGCGTCGGAACCGTGTTGTCGATGACGAGTGGGATGCCTTCGGCGTTGCCGGCCTTCGACACGCCCTCGATGTCGAACATGTTGTTCCGCGGGTTCGCGAGCGTCTCACCGAAGAACGCTTTGGTGTTCGGCTTGATCGCCCGCTTCCACTGCTCGATGTCGTCGGGGTCCTCGACGAAGTCGACCGAGATGCCCATCTTCGGCATGGTGTAGTGCAACAGGTTGTAGGTGCCGCCGTACAACGATGGCGACGCCACGACGTGATCACCCGACTCGGCGAGGTTCAACAAGGCAAGCGTCTCGGCCGCCTGGCCCGACGCGACGCACAACGCACCAGGGAGGCCCACCGCGGTGGCGGTACCGCCTTCGAGGCTCGACAGTCGCGCTTCGAGCACCGCCTGCGTGGGGTTCATGATGCGGGTGTAGACGTTGACGATCTCGGCCAGCGCGAACAGGTTCGCGGCGTGTTGGCTGTCGCGGAACTGGTACGACGTCGTTTGGTAGATGGGAACCGCGCGTGCGCCCGTAGTCGGGTCCGGCTCCTGGCCCGCATGAATCTGGCGTGTCTCGAAACCCCACTCGGCCGACATTGGCACTCCCCTTCACGTCCGTTGCCGCGAACGTTAGTCGCACCACGCTTTTTGGGTCAGATCTCGCCTCGCCGGTGATGCGAGATCTGACCCAAGAGCAAAAGTTCGAGGACGATCAGCCGCCGCTGATCTCACTGACCTTCTGTTTGCCGGCAGAGATCCAGGGCATCATCGCACGCAGCTCGGAACCGGTCTTTTCGATCGCATGCTCGGCGCCGCGCTTGCGCAAGGCGTTGAAGTTGGCGCGGCCCGACTCGCTCTCGGCAACCCATTCGGTGGCGAACTTGCCCGACACGATCTCGTCGAGGATCTTCTTCATCTCGGCTTTGGTCTCCGCCGTGACGATGCGTGGCCCGCGCGTGACATCGCCGTACTCGGCGGTATCGCTGATCGAATAGCGCATGCCGGCAATGCCCTCCTCGTACATGAGGTCGACGATGAGCTTCACCTCGTGGAGGCACTCGAAGTACGCCATCTCGGGTTGATAGCCGGCTTCGATGAGCGTCTCGAACCCCGCTTGTACAAGCGACGTGAGTCCGCCGCACAGCACGACCTGCTCGCCGAACAAGTCGGTCTCGGTCTCCTCAGCGAAGGTGGTCTCAATGACGCCTGCGAGCGTGCCGCCAATCGCGTCGGCATACGACAACGAGATGTCGCGGGCCTTGCCGGTGGCGTCCTGGGCGATGGCGATGAGGCACGGCACGCCGCCGCCCTCGGTGTAGGTGCGACGCACGAGATGGCCCGGACCCTTGGGAGCGATCATGATCACGTCGACACCGGGGGGCGGAGCGATGCGATCGAAGCGCACGTTGAACCCGTGCGCGAAGGCCAAGGCTTTGCCCGGCTTCATCTGCGCGGCGATATCGGCCTCGTACACGCTCTTCTGCTCCGTGTCGGGCAGCAGGATCATGATGACGTCGGCCTCGGCCGACGCGTCAGGGACCGACAGCACACGGAGCCCAGCCGCTTCGGCCTTTGCCTTCGAGGACGATCCTTCGCGCAAGCCGACACGCACGTCGACCCCGGAATCCTTCAGGTTCAGCGCATGGGCGTGGCCTTGCGAGCCGTAGCCGATGATCGCCACCTTGCGCCCGAGGATGATCGAGCGGTCGGCGTCCTTCGCGTAATACACAGTGGCCACGGTGAGCCCTCTCTTGCAGGTTGTCTGGCGGTTGAAGTTAGAACAGGTTGCGTCAGTGGATCTTGCGCAGCTTGGCAAGAGCGACACGCCCGGTGCGTTGGATCTCGACGATGCCATAGGGTCGCAGGAGCTGCTCGAAGTCGTCCACCCGTGCGGGTGATCCGGCCAGCGACAACATCATCTCGTCGACGCCGACGTTCATGACCGTGGCATCGAAGATGCGAACGAGATCCATGATCTCACTGCGCTTGCCGGCGGGCGACGACACGGTGACCAGCATGAGTTCGCGTTCGACGGCATTTGCCGGGTCGAGTTCGCGAATGTCGACCACGTTGATGAGCTTGTCGAGCTGCTTCACGACTTGGTCGAGCGGCGCCGAGTCGGCATCGACCACGATGGTGATGCGACTGAAACGATCGTCGTCGGTGGGCGCGACCGCCAGCGAGTCGATGTTGAAGCCACGCCGAGCGAAGAGGCCCGCGACTCGTGTGAGCACACCCGGCTTGTTCTCGACGCGCACGACCAGCGTGTGAAAGCGCGTACCACTGGTCCCCAGGATCATCGCAGGCCCCTCTCGCGACGCAACAGTGCGCTTTGACTCGGATCGACGACGATCTCACTATTGGACAGGCCCGAAGGCACCATCGGGAACACTTTCTCGGCCGAGTCGGTGCGGAAGTCGATCACCACCGGCCGATCGTCGATTTCATTGGCCTTGATGATCGCAGCCTCGACCTCGTCGGGGTCCTCGACGCGCATACCGACGCAGCCCATGGCCTCGGCCCACATCTTGTAATCGGGCAGGTCGGGCGAGAGGTACACCTCGCTATAACGCTCCTCGTAGAACATCTCCTGCCACTGGCGCACCATGCCGAGGTACGCGTTGTTCAAGATCGCGACCTTGATCGGGATGCGCTCAGCGGTGGCGGTAACAAGCTCTTGCGCAGTCATCTGGAAGCAGCCGTCGCCATCGACCGCCCACACCATGCGATCGGGGCGCCCGACCTTGGCGCCGATGGCCGCTGGCACCGAGAAGCCCATCGTGCCGAGACCGCCGGAGTTGATCCACGTGTACGGGTGATTGAAGCGCCAGTACTGGCTGGCCCACATCTGATGTTGTCCGACGCCCGACGCGAGGATGCAATCGTCGGGGGTGTTCTTGCGCAACATCTCGAGCACGAACTGCGGCTTGAGCAACTCGCCCGGAGCGCTCTGCTCATACGTGAGCGGGAAATTCTCGCGCCAACCAGACACGGTCGATTTCCACGCGTCGCGATTCGGCTGTGCAGTCGCGCCGCCCATCTCGCGCAGCGCCGCGATGATGCCCTCGATCGCAAGGCGACAATCGCCTTGGATGCCGACGTCGGCGCGGCGGACCTTGCCCAGCTCGGCGGGATCGATGTCGACATGGATGATCTTCGCGTTCGGCGCAAACGCCGGCACCTTGCCGGTGACGCGATCGTCGAAGCGACTGCCGAGTGCGATGAGCAGATCGCTTTCCTGCATCGATGTCACCGCCGAATAGTTGCCGTGCATGCCAGGCATGCCGAGGCACAGCCGATGATCGTCCGGGAACGCGCCACGCGCCATGAGCGTGGTGACCACGTGGATGTCGCAGAGCTCGGCGAGCTCGCGCAACGCCTCAGCGGCGCGCGCCTTCAAGATACCGCCGCCTGCGTAGATGACGGGTTGCTTCGATGCAACGATCAACTCGGCCGCGGCACGCAGTAACGCAGGGTCAGGAGCGACCTGGGGGTGATAGCCGGGCAGGTTGATGCTGTCGGGCTCGTACCAACTCATCGCGGAACGCGGGTTGTTCGGATCGACGATGTCTTTCGGAATGTCGACGAGCACCGGGCCGGGTCGACCCGTGGTCGCGATGTGGAACGCCTCGTGGATGATCTGGGGGATGTCCTGCGCGCTCGTCACCAAGAAGTTGTGCTTGGTCACCGCCATGGTGATGCCGGTCGTGTCGCACTCCTGGAAGGCGTCGGTACCGATCGCGGCGAGCGGCACCTGCCCGGTGATGACCACCATGGGCACCGAATCCATCATCGCGTCGCACAGCGGCGTGACGATGTTCGTCGCGCCGGGACCGCTGGTGACCATCGCGACGCCGGGCCGCCCGGTGGCATGCGCGTAGCCCTCGGCCATGTGCCCGGCGCCTTGTTCGTGACGCACGAGGATATGGCGAATCGACGAGTCGAGG
>JAYUFA010000206.1:0-2159 GCA_043738925.1 Actinomycetota bacterium | reverse complement strand
AGCAGCTGCACGACATGGGCCTCGCGTCCACGCTGACGGGCTATCACCGAGTCGACGGCCTGCGGGCCATTGCGCACCATCGCACGATCGAGCTTGCGTGGCCCGATCACCCGATCTATCCGAACTACGGGTACGTGATCCGCCGCGCCGAGCTCGACACCTTCGTGGCCGAGAACGCCGTGGAGCGCGGTGCGGTGTTGCGAAGCCATACCGAGGCCTTGGCCCCGGTGGTGCGCAATGGCATGCTCGTCGCCGCGACCGTGCGTGATCACGACACCGGCATCACCGAGGACATCACGGCGCGCTACATCATCGTCGCCGACGGGTCGAACTCGCGCTTTGGCCGCGCCCTCGGCACCACTCGCGACCGCAGCTATCCCCAAGGCATGGCGATCCGCGGCTACTACGAAAGCCCGATGCACGACGATCCTTGGATCGAGAGCGCCCTCGACGTGCGTGACCGCAGCGGAAACTCGCTGCCCGGCTACGGCTGGATCTTCCCGGTCGGCAACGGCACCATCAACGTCGGCGTCGGTCTGCTTTCCACGTTCCGTGACTGGAAGAGCGTCAACACCTCGCATCTGATGCGCGAGTTCGCGGCCACGATGCCCGCGCACTGGAAGATCGACCCCGAGGCGCCTATCGCGCCACCGACCGGCGGTCGCCTGCCCATGGCCGGTTCGGTCGGGCCGAAGGTCGGCCCGAACTGGCTCATCGCGGGCGACGCCGCCGGCTCGATCAATCCGTTCAACGGCGAGGGCATCGACTACGCCTACGAAACCGGTCGCCTCGCCGCCACGCTCGTCGCCGAGGCCCTCGCTACGCGCAACGGCTTGGCCATTCAGCAGTACCCCAAACTGCTCGACGACGAGTTCCGGTTGTACTTCAAGGTGGCCCGGCTCTTCGCGAAGCTCATTGGCAATCCCGCGCTCATGCGCGAACTCACTCGCGTCGGGATGCACTCGCACTCACTCATGGACTGGGCGTTGCGTATCATGGCCAACCTGCTGCGGCCCGACGAGATCGGCCCCGCCGAGGCGGCTTACAAGGCCATCGCCGTGCTCGCCCGCCTCGTCCCCGACTCCCTCGCCGCAACATAGGTTTCGGTCCCGAATCCGAGCCGTCGCGGCGCGGAATTCTTTCGGAAAGTCCTCAACATCCGGCGATGAGTTGCCGATAGATCGGTCTGAGGTCCGTTTGCCTCATGTCCGCAGCGGTGGCGGTGACCACACTCTGCGGCGATGGGTTCTTCTCGCCGCTCCTTCTTGCTTGTCGCTACGTGCGCCGTCGCGCTCGCCGTCGCCGGGCGTTGGCATCCGGTTGGGCCCACCGCGATCGACTCCGCCCAGATCAGCGTGCGCTCAAGTGACCATGCCGCTCGATCGACCGAGCTGGTTCGCTACGACGAAGCTGCCCTGACCCTGTTGGCCTCGTACCCCATCTCCCACGGCGAACCCGTTGACGATGCCAAGCTCACGGAACGAGATCGCGCGGTCTGGGCGATCGTCGTCGCGACGCTGCCTGATCACGCACGCGAGACGATCCGCCAGATGAACGTGGTCACCGATGGTGTGAACGGCACGCTCGCGATGGTGCACCGTTCAACAGTCGACGCATCGAGCTGGGTGCTCTCGATCGACCCAGCCGAAAGTCGCGATGTACTCGTGAGCACGCTCGTGCACGAATACGGCCACATGCTCACGCTGCGCACCGAAGACCTCAAGTCGGCCGCGGCATCGCGGGACGGCTGCAAGGGTGTACGCATCGAAATCGGATGTGCGGCCACCGGGTCGGCGCTCGCGTCATGGCATGACGAGTTCTGGGCCAACACCACCGAGCCGACATCGCCCGACGCAAAACGTTTCGTCAGCGACTACGCGGCGTCGAGCGTGCACGAGGATCTCGCCGAGTCGTTCATGGCGTGGACCCTCGACCAAGTTCGCCACCCCACGCCCGCGATCAGCGAACGATTCGCGTTCTTCGCCGCGCGCCCCGAGTTCGTTCAGGCCCGCAGCGAGATCACCGCCAAGATGAATCGGCCATAACGGCACGAGCCGCAGCGGCACACGCTTCGATGGTGAACGCGATGTCGTCCGCGCTGTGGGCGAGGCTGGGGAACAGCACCTCGTACGGCCCGGGTGCAAGCGCGACGCCACGCG
>JAYUFA010000205.1:0-5717 GCA_043738925.1 Actinomycetota bacterium | reverse complement strand
GGCGCTGGCCGACATCGTCCATGCGCTCACGACTTGCTGAACGGAGGTCCTGATGTTCCTCAGCTACTTCACCGAACAACCCATGAGCGCCTATCCAGCGGACGAAGGGCGCAAGGCCGGATACACCGCGCTGATGTTTTCCAACAAGCACTTCGATCCGGTTGAGGGAAGCCGGCTCTACAACGAGCGACTCGCCGAGTATCTCCTCGCCGACCAGGTCGGCTTCGACGGCATCATGGTCAACGAGCACCACAATGCGCCGTATTGCATGCAGCCCCGCATCACGGTGTGGTCGAGCATCCTTGCCGCGATCACGAAGAACGTGAAGATCGTGCAGCTGGGCAATCCGCTCCCGATGTACGACAGCCCGCTGGCATTCGCAGAAGACATCGCGATGATCGACATGATCAGCCAAGGCCGCTTGGTTTCGGGCATCGTGCGCGGCGCTGGGCAAGAAGCGCTCGCGCTCAACGCGAACCCCGCGTACAACCGCGAACGTTTCCAGGAAGCACACGATTTGCTGGTGAAGATCATGACCGAGGACGGTCCGTTCGCATGGGAAGGCGAGCACTACCAGTACCGCGTGGTCAATCCGTGGGCGCGTCCGATGCAACAGCCGCATCCGCGCATTTGGGTACCTGGTGTCTTCAGCGCCGAGACCATCCAGTGGGCTGCACGGCATCGCTATCCCTACATCTCGTTGAACACACCGCTGCACCTGACCGGGCAGCTGTGGCAGACCTACGACGACGCGGCGCGCGAGGCGGGCTACGAACCTGGGCCGGAGAACCGCGGCTACCTGCTCCGCGTGCATGTCGCCGACACGATGGAAAAAGCGCTCGAAGGCGGGCGCCAGTTCATGTGGATGCAAGGCGAGTTCACCGGCTTGGGTTACCCCTACTGGGTGAACCCACCGGGTTACGGTTCGGAGTCACGACGCCTCGACTATGCGAAGTTCTCCAACGGCGGCGTGTTCAAATCGGGCGCAGCGCCGTACGAGGACCAACTGGCAACGCACGAGATTGTCGCGGGCACGCCTGAGCACGTGATCAAAGAACTGCGCGTCGTGCTCGAGACCTGTCGGCCCAGCATCTTGATGCTGTGGGGGAACGACGGTGGGGTGTCACACGCCGATTCGCTGCGGTGTATCGACTTGTTGGGCCGAGAGGTCGTGCCCGCCTTGCGCGAGATCGGCGATGAGTTGGGGCTGCATTCACCGTTCGAGCTTGATACGCCGGTTTCGCTGAAGATGTCGCCGCCCGAAACGTTGTCGCGGAGGCTGTGACGGCTGGCGGTGATCTGGCATCGGGAAGGTTCCGAAGAGATGGTGATGATTGCGCTTCGATTGCAACCCGTGGTCTGCGGAATGCCCGCGCACGGCCGACGTTAGGCTTGAGCACTATGGCACTTGATCGGGACCCCCTCGGTGAGCGGCTCGCACTGGTGCGCGCCCTCGACCGTGGCGCGTCCGTGGGTGCACCATCAGCTCCGGCGTCATCGCGCCATGCTCTGCTCGTAACGGCTCTGGCGCTTCGCCCGGCATCGGTGCCTCCCGTGGTACCCGGCAGTGCCGCAGGTTTGCTGGTCGAGGTAAGCGATGCACTCGACGCCGATCTCGCCACCCTTGACGAGCACCTCTGGGTCACGCCGGTCATCTTCGACTGGTCCGTGCAGGACACCGTTGCGCACCTCACCGCGGTGCACGAGGTGCTGTGCGCTCGGCTCAACGCCACCGATACCAGCGCAGTCACCAGCGACGAACTCGACGCGGCAACGAAGCGTTTCCTGAGCATCTCGCGCAGCGAGGCGCCCGAAGTCACCCGCGAGCGGTTCCGAGCTGCGGTGTGTCGTCTGCGTCACGGCCTCGACGTTTGCGATACCGAGATCAACTGGCTCGGTTTCGTGGCCCCGGCCGACACCGTCATCGTCGACCGAGCATTTGAGACGTGGATCCACGCGAACGATATTCGTCGCGCCACGAATCGCTCGTCACTCGATCCGTCGGGCGAGCATCTCAAGGTGCTTTGCGACCTCGCGATCGAGTTGTTGCCGATGGCGTTGATCGTCAGCGGCCGCAATCATGATGTCGTCGTGTCGGTCAACCTGTCAGGCCCCGGCGGTGGATCGTGGGTGATGCCCCTCGGCACCGGCGCAACGAGTGGACGCGAGATGACGTTCAACGCGTCGGCCCGTGAGCTGTGCCTGCTCATGGGCAATCGCATCGATCCTGCCGACTTCGCGTTCACGGTGCGCGGTGAGTACCTCGATGCCGCGGTCATCGCGCGCGATCTCGTCCACACCGCGTCGGTGTTCGCTCGCGCCTAAACGGCTTTCCCCTTCTTGGAGCACAAGCCGAGAGGCGAGCGTTCTACGGTGCGGGCTGCACGAGGCGGATCGGCGTGCCGTCGAGCCACGCTTTGATGTCTTCGATGATGTCGCGGAAGAAGATCTCGTAGCAACCTTCGGTCACGTAGCCAAGGTGGGGCGTGGTCACGATGTTGTCGAGGCCGCGAAACGGATGATCGGCGGGTAGAGGCTCGACGCCGTACACGTCGATACCTGCGCTACGAATCGTGCGGGCCCGAAGCGCGTCGGCCAACGCGAGCTCGTCGACGATGGGTCCGCGCGAGGTGTTCACGAGGATGGCGCTCGGCTTCATGAGGCTGAGTTCGCGCGGTCCCACGAGATGGCGCGTGCGATCGCTGAGCACCTGGTGAATGGTGAGCACATCGGCCTCACGAAACAGGGTGTCCTTGTCGACCTTGGTGGCGCCGATCTCCGCGGCGCGCTCGTCGGTGAGGTTTGCGCTCCACGCGATCAGCTTCATACCGAACGCCTTGCCGACATTCGCGACAATCCCGCCGAGGCGACCGGCTCCGCACAACCCAAGCGTCTTGGCGAACAGGTCGCTGCCGACCGTGGTCATCCACCCGCCTTCTTTGATCACACGGTCCTCGGTCGGCACGTGACGCGCACACGCGAGGATTAGCGCCCACGTGAGCTCGCTCGTGTTGAAGATCGCTCCACCGGTGCCACACACGACGATGCCCTTCGCGCCGGCGCGGTCGATGTCGATGACCGCGTTGTAGGGGCCGGTCGTGACCAGCAGCTCGAGACGCGGCAGCTTGTCGAGCAGCGAGGCCGGGAAGGCAGTGCGCTCGCGCATGGCGACGACGACCTCGAACGGTGCGAGTCGCTCGGCCAACGCGTCCTCGTCGTGAAGGTGATCGGCAAACGACGTCACGGTGACGTGGCCGTCGAGCACCGACCAGTCGGCGTACTGCTGCCACACTTGTTGGTAGTCATCGAGGATCGCGACGCGTTTCATGGCCGGGAGCGTAGACCCGGCGACGTCGTGGGAGGATGCCGACATGGACCTCTCGATGACCTTGCCGACGATGATCGCCCACGGCCGCGCCGAGGTGCTGGCGTGGTGCCGCGGCATCGACGAGGGACCGTTTGCCAGCCTCGCCGTGCCCGAGCGCATCACGTATCCGGCCCATTCGATGATCGTGCAGCTGGCGGCCGCCGCCGCGCTCACCGAGCGGGTGCGGCTCTGGACGACCATCGTCATCCTGCCCGCACATGACGCGGTCGACATGGCCAAGCAACTCGCATCCGTCGATCGGCTGTGCGACGGACGCCTCACTGTTGGCGTTGGTGTTGGTGGGCGCGAGCACGACTACCGAGCGATCAACGGCAACTTCGAGCGGCGATGGGCGCGCATGGACGACCAGATCGCCACGATGAAGCGCATCTGGGCCGGCGAGCCGCCGTTTGAGGGAGCCGACCCGGTGGGTCCACCGCCGGTGCAAGCGGGCGGGCCACCGTTCATCGGTGGTTCGATGGGCCCGAAGTCGATCGCACGTGCCGCGAAGTGGGCGGCCGGTGTCGATGGCGCCTTCACCACCGACGGCAATCGTGACGCGATCGCGGGGCCATTCGCGATGGTGAAGGATGCGTGGCGCGACGCCGGTCGTACCGATGCCCCGCACCTGTCGACAAGCTTCTGGTACGCGCTCGGTCCCGATGCCGAAGATCGCCTGCGCGCCTACGCGTACAACTACATGAAGATCTTCGGCGAGGACGTGGGCAAGTGGGCGGCATCAGCTGCCACGCTGTTCACACCGGACGCGTTACGCGACGCCGTCGACAACGTTCGCGACGCGGGCGCCAACGAGCTGTTCTTCGTTCCCACCACGGCCGATCCCGACGAGTTGGCTCGCACCCGCGACGCGCTCGGCGTCTAACTCACACGATTGCGAACACGATCGTGGTGGCACCGGCGAGGGCCAACAACGCGACGACAAGGCGACGGAAATGGTCGCTGTTCAACCGCGTGCGAACTGGCCAGCCGAGTAGTTGACCGCTGAGCCAAGCGGGTACCGCGATCGCTGCGGCGTTGAGGCCGCCGCGAGTGATGCGACTGTCGAGGATGAACAGCGTGAGACCGACGATGTTGCTGAGAAAAAACACCGCGGAGATCGTCGCGCGGAAGCGGTGCGGTGGCAGCTGGCGTGCTTGCAGGTTGAACGCAAGCGGCGGGCCGTTGGTCGACAGCGACGTGTTGAGCACCCCGGAGACAAACCCCGTCACCACATCGAACCCGCGGCCCACATGGTGCAGGTCGATGCGCGCGATGAGCAACGCAGTCGCCGTGAGGATGGATATTCCAAGGGTGAGGCGCAGCGCTCGATCGGTGACCACGTTGAGAATCCACAGCCCGAGGGGCATGCCCGCGAAGGCGGCGAGGCTGAGGCGTCTGACGAGCGGTCGATCGGCGTCGCCACGGAGGTGCCATGTCTGCCAGGCCGTGGTCATCATCCCGAGAAGGGTGCTGACCACGACGGCGCGGCTGACCGGCACGGCCAGGGTCATGATTGGCATCGACAAGAGACCAAAGCCGAACCCCACGATGATCTGCGCGAATGCGGCGACGAACACCGCGATCGCGATCACGATCAGTTGGGTGGTGGACACGCTGCGAGTCTGGCATCTTGCGAATGCGCGACCGTTGTTCAGGCCACGCTGATGCTCACCGTGTGCTGGCCTTCGGCCCCACTTGGTCGCGGGTCGACGTTCTTCGCCGATTGCGTGTAGCCGGTCTTGTCGGTGGCTCGTACGCGAATCGTGTGTTTGCCACTCGTGGCGTTCCACGGATGCATCCATTGCACCCACGTCTCGTCGCTCGTGGTCGTGCCGAGTGTGCAGGTTTCCCACGCGCCATCGTCGATCTGCACCTCGACCATTGCGACACCCTTCTTTGGCGCCCACGCAACGCCACCGATCGCCGTCTGGCCGGCCTTGACGCGACCCCCGCGCGGCACGTCGATACGCGACTGCGTCTTGATCGGCCCGAGCTTCGCCCATCCGCGCGGAATCCAATACGAGTCGTGGTTCGCGTCGGCGAGCTTGATCTCCGCCAGCCACTTCACCGCCGACACGTAGCCGTAGAGCCCGGCGACGACCAGACGTGCCGGGAAGCCGTGCTTGACCGGCAACGGCTCTCCGTTCATACCAACCGCGAGGAGCGCCGTGCGTCCGTCGTATGCGAGCTCGGTGGGAAAAGAAGCGTCGAAACCGTCGACGGACACGCCGACGATCTGCTTGCCAGCGCTTTGGATGCCGGCGCGGTCAAGGATCGCCGTCAGCGGCACGCCACGCCACACGGCATTGCCGACGTACTCGTCGCCCACGGGGTTGGACACGCACGTCAA